>NZ_DASUFR010000229.1:0-14411 GCF_036274455.1 Nocardioides sp.
CGACGGACACGACGTCCTCGACGGCCTCGACCCGCTTGCCGCCGGCGAGCGAACGCAGCTTGCTGATGTGCAGCAGGCCGTCCTTGCCCGGCAACAGCGACACGAAGGCACCGAAGTTGGTGGTCTTCACGACGGTGCCGAGGTAGCGCTCGCCGACCTCCGGCATGGTCGGGTTGGCGATCGCGTTGACCGCGGCCCGGGCTGCCTCCGCCGCCTCGCCGTTGGTCGCACCGATGTAGACCGTGCCGTCGTCCTCGATGGACAGGGTCGCCCCGGTGTCGTCCTGGATCTGGTTGATGACCTTGCCCTTGGGGCCGATGACCTCGCCGATCTTGTCGACCGGGACGGTGATCGTGATGATCCGCGGCGCGTAGGTCGACATCTCCTCGGGAGCGTCGATCGCCTCGGCCATCACGTCCAGGATCGCCAGCCGCGCGTCGCGCGCCTGGGTCAGCGCCGAGGCGAGCACCTCGGCCGGGATGCCGTCGAGCTTGGTGTCGAGCTGCAGCGCGGTGACGAACTCACGGGTGCCGGCGACCTTGAAGTCCATGTCGCCGAAGGCGTCCTCCGCGCCGAGGATGTCGGTCAACGCGACGTACTTCGTCTCGCCGTCGACCTCACCGGAGATCAGTCCCATCGCGATGCCGGCCACGGCGGCGCGCAGCGGCACACCGGCCTGCAGCAGCGACATCGTGGACGCGCACACCGAGCCCATCGAGGTCGAGCCGTTGGAGCCCATCGCCTCGGAGAGCTGACGGATGGCGTACGGGAACTCCTCGCGCGTCGGCAGCACCGGCAGCAGCGCCCGGCGGGCGAGCGCGCCGTGGCCGACCTCGCGGCGCTTCGGCGAGCCGACCCGGCCGGTCTCACCGGTGGAGAACGGCGGGAAGACGTACTTGTGCATGTAGCGGCGGTGCTTCTCCGGGGAGAGCGTGTCGAGCTGCTGCTCCATCTTGAGCATGTCGAGGGTGGTGACGCCCAGGATCTGGGTCTCGCCGCGCTCGAACAGCGCCGAGCCGTGGACCCGCGGGATCACGCCGACCTCCGCGTGCAGCGGCCGGATGTCGGCCAGGCCGCGGCCGTCGATGCGGACCTTGTCGCGCAGGATGCTCTCGCGGACGACGGCCTTGTTGACCGAGCGGAACGCCGCGCCGATCTCCTTCTCGCGCCCCTCGAACTGCTCGCCGAGCGAGGCGAGGACCTGCTCCTTGAGCTCGTCGGTGCGGTCGTTGCGCTCGGTCTTGTCGGCGATCTTCATCGCGGCGGCGAGGTCGCTCTTCACGGCGTTCTCGACGGCGGCGAAGACGTCGTCCTCGTAGTCGAGGAAGACCGGGAAGTCCTGGACCGGCTTGGCGGCCTGCTTGGCCAGCTCGCTCTGCGCCTCGCAGAGCTGCTTGATGAACGGCTTGGCGGCGTCGAGGCCCTGGGCCACGATCTCCTCGGTCGGCGCCTGGACGCCGCCGTCGATCAGGCGCCACGCCTGCTCGGGTGCCTCGGCCTCGACCATCATGATCGCGACGTCGCCGGTCTCGGTGACCCGGCCGGCCACGACCATGTCGAAGACGGCGTCCTCGAGCTGGCTGTGGGTCGGGAACGCCACCCAGGTGCCCTCGATCAGGGCGACGCGGACGCCGCCGACCGGGCCGGAGAACGGCAGGCCGGAGAGCTGGGTCGACATCGACGCGGCGTTGATGGCGAGCACGTCGTAGGGCGCGTCGGGGTTGAGCGCGAGGACGGTGATGACGACCTGGACCTCGTTGCGCAGCCCCTTCTTGAAGGTCGGGCGCAGCGGGCGGTCGATGAGCCGGCAGGTGAGGATCGCGTCCTCGCCCGGGCGGCCCTCGGAGCGGAAGAAGGAGCCGGGGATCTTGCCCGCGGCGTACATCCGCTCCTCGACGTCGATGGTGAGGGGGAAGAAGTCGAACTGGTCCTTGGGCGTCTTGCCCGCGGTGGTGGCCGAGAGCAGCATCGTGTCGTCGTCGAGGTAGGCGGTGACCGAGCCGGCCGCCTGGCGGGCGAGGAGCCCGGTCTCGAACTTGACCTTGCGCTGGCCGTACTTGCCGTTGTCGAGCGTGGTCTCGACTGCGGAGATCACGGGCTCGGAAGAGTTGTCACTCAATGGGATGTGCCTGTCTGTCGCGGAGCGATCCGCGGCGTCCCGCGTGGCCGGATCTGATGTCCGAGGCCGGTCTTCGATCGAGGCCCGCAGCGCTGCGCCGCAATGGCGGTCTGAGAGCCACTACCGAGGACCGGGCCAGAACGGCGGGTCGCTCCTGGTGTGTGTTGAGTTGAAATGTAGCGGAGGACCCGCACCGGGCGGGTCCTCCGGGTGAGTCAGCGGCGCAGGCCGAGGCGCTCGATGATCGAGCGGTAGCGCTGGATGTCGGTCTTGCTCAGGTAGTTGAGCAGCCGGCGGCGCTGGCCGACCAGCAGCAGCAGGCCGCGCCGGCTGTGGTGGTCGTGCTTGTGCTCCTTGAGGTGCTCGGTGAGGTGGCTGATGCGGTGGCTGAGCAGCGCGATCTGCACCTCCGGAGAGCCCGTGTCGCCCTCGGTCGTGGCGTACTCGGCGATGATCTTCTTCTTGGTCTCCGCGTCGGTTCCGACTGACATGCGGGCTCCTTCGGTTCTCTCGTCTGCGCGGCGCGCCGGGGCCTGTTCACCCGGGCACTCTGGATCCGCGGCCGTTGCACGGCGGTTCCAGCGCTCTGTCAGGACGCTGGGATGTGCCCCTTCGGGCAACCGGTGAAGAGTATCAGCGGCCCGAGGGTGTCCCCAAAGCGTGGGACCATCACCGGATGGGCCTGCTCACCGAGGATCCCGTCCCTCCCGGCTTCACCGGCACCCGGATCGGCGTGTGCAACCTCTGCGAGGCGATCTGCGGCGTCGAGCTGACGATCACCGACGGAGCGGTCACCGGCATCCGGGGCAACGACAAGGATCCGCTCTCGCGTGGCTACATCTGCCCCAAGGGCGTCTCGCTCGCGGACGTCCACGCCGACCCGGACCGGCTGAGGCGGCCGGTACGCCGGATGGGCCGCGGCGCGGAGGCTCGCTGGGAGGAGATCTCCTGGGACGAGGCCCTCGACCTGGTGGCCGAGCGGCTCGCGGCCACCATCCGCGAGCACGGTGCGAACGCGGTCGGCGTCTACCTCGGCAACCCGAACGCGCACTCGCTGGGCTTCGCGACCCACGGCACGGCGTTCGTGAAGGCGCTGCGGACCCGCAACCGGTTCAGCGCCTCGACGGTCGACCAGATCCCGCACCAGTTCGTGGCCTGGCAGCTGTTCGGCCACCAGCTGCTGCTGCCGGTCCCCGACATCGACCGCACCGACCACTTCCTGGTGCTCGGCGCGAACCCGATGGCCTCCAACGGCTCGCTGATGACGGTGCCCGACTTCCCCAACCGGGTCCGCGAGCTGAAGGCGCGCGGTGGCCGGATGGTGGTCCTCGACCCGCGGCGCACCGAGACCGCCAAGGTCGCCACCGAGCACCACTTCGTCCGGCCCGGCTCCGACGCGGCGGTGCTGCTCGCGATGCTGAACGTGCTCTTAGCCGACGGGCTCACCACGCCACCGTCCTACGTGGACAACGTGGACCGGGTGCGCGAGCTGGTCGCGGAGTTCACCCCGGAGCGCGCCGAGCTCGCCAGCGGGCTGCCCGCGGACACGGTGCGGCGGCTGGCCCGTGACTTCGCGGCCGCCGACCGCGCGGCGGCGTACGGCCGGATGGGGCTGTCCACGCAGAGCTTCGGCTCGGTGTGCCAGTGGGCGATCCAGCTGCTCAACCTGCTGACCGGCAACTTCGACCGCGAGGGCGGCGTGCTGTTCCCCGAGCCGGCGGTCGACACCGTCGGCCGGCGGATCGTCGGTCCCGGCCACCACGACGTGTGGCGCAGCCGGGTGCGGCAGGTCCCGGAGTTCGCCGGTGAGCTGCCCGCGGCCACGATGCGCGAGGAGATCACCACTCCCGGCGAGGGCCGGATCCGCGCGATGGTGACGATCGCGGGCAACCCCGTGCTCTCCACCCCCGACGGCAGCGGCCTGGCGGAGGCGCTCGACGGCCTCGACTTCATGGTCGCGATCGACATCTACCTCAACGAGACCACGCGCCACGCCGACGTGATCCTGCCGACGACGTCGGCGCTCGAGCGCGATCAGTACGACGTGCTCTTCCACGGCTTCGCGGTTCGCAACACCGCCAGGTACACGCCGGCCGTGTTCGCCAAGCCGGAGAACGCCCGTCACGACTGGGAGATCTTCGGCACACTGGCCGAGCGGCTCCAGGGAGCGCTGGGCGCGGGGCTCAAGGACCGGCTCGCGACCCGGGCGCGGTTCGCGCCGAGCCCGGCGGCCATCGTCACCGGGCTGCTCAGGACCGGCGGGCAGACGACCATGCGCGCGCTGCGCAGGCACCCCGAGGGCGTCGATCTCGGCCCGCTCCGCCCCACCATGCCCGACCGGCTGCAGACAGAGACCAAGCGGATCGACCTGGCGCCGGAGCTCCTGGTGGCCGACCTCCCGAGGCTGAGTGCGACGCTCGACGGGGCCGACCCGCTCGGCGCCGGCGAGCTGCTCCTCATCGGCCGCCGCCACAAGCAGGACTGCAACTCCTGGCTGCACAACACCGAGCGGCTGACCCGTGGCAGGCCGCGCCACCACCTGCTGATGCATCCCAAGGACCTCGCCGAGCGCGGCATCGAGGACGGTGCCCTGGTCCGGGTCAGCTCACGGGTCGGCAGCGTCGACGTCGAGGTGAGCGGTGCCGACGACATGATGCCGGGTGTGGTCTCGCTGCCGCACGGCTACGGCCACCAGGTCGCCGGCACCGGCCAGCGGCACGCCGCGACGGTCGCCGGCGTCTCGATCAACGACCTCACCGACCCGGACCGTCTGGACGTCAGCGGGAACGCCGCGCTGAACGGCGTTCCCGTGACGGTCCAGCCCGCCTGAGAGAACCGGCCCCTCAGACCCGGACGACGTCCAGCACCGCCAGCACATCGTCCGGCGTCGCGGCCGCGCGCAGCCTGGCCACGGCGTCCTGGTCGGTGAAGGTCTCCGCGATCCGGGACAGCAGCGCCAGGTGGTCGTCGCCCGCCCCGGCGATGCCGAGCACGAACTCCGCCGGCTTTCCGTTCCAGTCGATCGGCTGGTCGTAGCGGACGAACGAGATCGCGGTGCGCCGGATCAGCTCCTTGGCCTCGTTGGTCCCGTGCGGGATCGCCAGGCTGTTGCCCATCGCCGTCGACACCGACGTCTCCCGCTCGTGCATCGCCGCGACGTACGCGACGTCGACTGCGCCCGCCGCGACCAGCAGGTTGCCGGCCTCGGTGATCGCGTCGTCCCGGGTCCGGGCGCTCCCGCCGAGCACGATCGACTGGCGGGCCAGCACGTCCTCGCTCGACGAAGCGGACTCCGTCGCCACAGGTGCGGACCCCTCACCAGCCCGGCGGCTGGACTGCTGGACCAGCTCGACGATCTCGTCGTACCGCGGGCTGCCCATGAAGTTGTCGACCGAGACGTGCAGGGCCGATGGGGTGCGCTCCCGGGCCCGTTCGGTGAGGTCCTGGTGGGTGACCACGACGTCGTAGGTGTCGTCGAGGTTGGCGATCGACTTGTTCACGACCGTGACCTCGGGGTGGCCGGCCTCCTGGATCTTCTTGCGGAGCACCGAGGCGCCCATCGCCGAGGAGCCCATGCCCGCGTCGCAGGCGAACACGACCGTCCTGATCTCGCCACGGGCGTCGATGAGCTTGGACACGACGGACTTCTTGCCCTTCAGGTCCTCCATCTGCGCGGTGGCCAGGGTGAGGTCGCCGGTGTCGTCGGACTTGTCGGTGCGGAGCAGCAGCGAACCGACCAGGAACGAGACCGCCGCGGCGCCGAACACGCCGAGGGTGATGCCGAAGAAGTCGCCCTTCGGCGTCTGTGCGTAGACCGCGAAGATCGAGCCCGGTGCCGCCGGGGCGCGCAGCCCGACGTCGAAGGCGTTCAGCAGGAAGATGCCCGTCATGCCACCGGCGATGGTGGCCAGGATCATCTTCGGCTTCATCAGCACGAACGGGAAGTAGACCTCGTGGATGCCGCCGAAGAACTGGATGATCGCGGCACCAGGCGCCGACGCCCTGGCCACGCCACGCCCGAACACGGTGTAGGCCATCAGCAGCCCCAGCCCCGGCCCGGGGTTCGCCTCCAGCAGGAACAGGATCGACTGACCCTCCTTCGCCGCTTGGTCGATGCCGAGCGGCGTGAGCACGCCGTGGTTGATCGCGTTGTTGAGGAACATCACCTTCGCCGGCTCGATGAAGACCGAGGTGAAGGGCAGCAGGTCGTGGTCGACGAGGTAGTTGACGCCGTCCCCCAGCCACTCGATGACCTTCCGCAGCACCGGCGCCAGCAGGAACATGCTGCCGATGGCCATGAGACCGGCGAGGATGCCGGCCGAGAAGTTGTCGACGAGCATCTCGAAGCCCGGCTTGATCTTGCCGTCCCACAAGGCGTCGACGCGCTTCATCAGCCACGCGGTGATCGGGCCCATGATCATGGCCCCGAGGAACATCGGGGAGCCACCCTTGTCGCCGATGAAGATCGGGTCGCTGGTCGCCATGATCACGCCCATCACCGACACGGCGCCGACCACGCCGCCCCGCGTGCCATAGACGATCCGGCCACCGGTGTAGGCGATGAGGATCGGCAGCAGGTAGGTGATGGTGGGGCCGACCATCGTGGCGATCTTCTCGTTCGGGGTCCACCCGTCCGGGATGAAGAACGCCGTGATCAGGCCCCAGGCGATGATCGCGCCGATGTTCGGCATGATCATCATGGACAGGAAGGTGCCGAACTTCTGCACCTGGACGCGCGCACTGGTCCGTGGCGCTGCGCTGGTGGCGATCGAAGCCATCATCAATCCCTCTCGTCATCCCGGACGTGACGCCCGTCACGGCCTCATGAGCGCCAGTCTGCACACAATCGGGCACGTTGCCAAGCATTCGGGCACAATTTCTTGCCCGTTGATGTGGTCTTTTCTCCGGACCGGCACTACCGTCACAGGTGGTTGCCTCCCTGTATCCCCTCCGAAAGGAACCGCCCGGCCATGAAGGCACTGCGTTTCTACGCTCCCGAGGACGTCCGCCTCGAGGAGGTCGACGAACCGGTCTGCGGTCCCGACGAGGTCAAGCTGCGGGTCCGCAACTGCTCGACGTGCGGCACCGACGTCAAGATCTTCTACAACGGCCACCAGAACCTCACTCCCCCGCGGACCATCGGCCACGAGATCGCCGGCGAGGTCGTCGAGGTCGGCGCCGAGGTGAACGCGACGTACGGCTCCCAGTTCGATGTCCAGTGGCGGGTCGGCGACCGCGCCCAGGTGATCGCGGCGGTGCCGTGCGGTGAGTGCTACGAGTGCCGCAAGGGCTGGATGGCGGTCTGCCAGAACCAGACCTCGATGGGCTACCAGTACGACGGCGGCTTCGCCGAGTACATGATCGTGCCGCAACAGGTCCTCAAGGTCGACGGTCTCAACCGGATCCCCGACAACGTCGGCTACGACGAGGCGTCGGCCGCCGAGCCGTTCGCGTGCGCGATCAACGCCCAGGAGCTGCTCGGCATCGAGCCCGGCGACAGCGTCGTGGTCTTCGGCGCCGGCCCGATCGGCTGCATGCACATCCGGATCGCCCGCGGCGTGCACCGGGCCGGGCCGGTCTACCTCGTCGACGTCAACGCCGAGCGGCTGAAGATGTCGGCCGAGGCGGTCCAGCCCGAGGAGATCATCGACGCCTCCGAGGTCGACGTGGTCGAGCGCGTCCTCGAGCTCACCGGTGGGCGCGGGGCCGACGTGGTCATCACCGCCACCGCCGCCAACGTCACCCAGGAGCAGGCGATCTCGATGGCCGCGCGCAACGGCCGGATCTCCTTCTTCGGCGGCCTGCCAAAGACCGACCCGTTCATCAGGTGCGACTCGAACCTCGTGCACTACCGCCAGCTACACATCCACGGCGCCAACGGCTCGGCCCCCGAGCACAACAAGCGGGCGCTGGAGTACATCTCCACCGGCCAGGTCCCGGTCAAGGACCTGATCACCCGCCACGTGCCGCTCGACGACGTCCTCGACGCCTTCCAGATCGTCAAGAACGGCGAGGCCATCAAGGTCACCGTCGAGCCGTAGGTGGCCGGCCCTGGTGGCGGTGCCGCAGCAACCGCCATCCCCGTGGACGACGGTTGCCTGGGCACCGCCACCAGGGCGGGCGCGGACCGAGGTCAGCCGGCCACCACCGCCCGGACGGTGTCCCGGCCGGCCATCGGGTCGGCGGCGGCCAGGGCGGCCTCGGCGGCCTTCTGGCAGGTGTCCATGGAGACCGCGGAGAGCTGGGCGCCGACCGCGCGTACGGCGGCCGAGGCCATCGAGAGCGAGGTGATCCCCATGCCGATCAGCGCGACCGCGAGGAGCGGGTCGGCCGCGGCCTCGCCGCAGACGCCCACGCTCTTGCCGGCGGCCCGGCCGGCCGCGGCCGTGGTGGCGATCAGCTGCAGCACGGCCGGCTGCCACGGGTCGGTGAGGTGAGCGAGGTCGGCGGCCAGCCGGTCGGCGGCCATGGCGTACTGGGTCAGGTCGTTGGTGCCGATCGAGAGGAAGTCGACGACCTCGAGCATCCGGTCCGCGAGCAGCGCGGCCGAGGGCACCTCGACCATGACACCCGCCTTGAGCCCGCGGCCGCGGACCCGGGCGGCGAAGTCGCGCGCCTCGTCGACGGTCGCGACCATCGGCGCCATCACCCAGGTCTGGGTGCCGGTCGACCGGGCCGCCTCCGCGATGCCGTCGAGCTGCCGCTCCAGCAGCTCGGGGTGCAGGGCGGCCACGCGCAGGCCGCGGACCCCGAGGGCGGGGTTCTCCTCGTCGTCGAGCGTCGCGAACGCGATCGGCTTGTCCGAGCCCGCGTCGAGGGTGCGGACCACGACGTAGCGCCCCTCGCCGCGGAACGCCTCGAGCACCTCGCCGTAGATCTTCGCCTGCTCCTCGACGCTCGGCTCGTCCCGTCGGTCGAGGAAGCACAGCTCGGTGCGGAACAGGCCGATGCCCTCCACGGGAGCCTCGGCCGCGTGGCGTGCGGACTCCCCATCGGCCACGTTGGCCAGCAGCTTGACCCGGACTCCGTCGGTCGTCACCGCGGGCCCGGTCCACGCCTCGAGGGCCGCCCGGGCGGCGCGGTCGGCCTCCACGCGCGCCTGCGCCTCGGCGGGGTCGGCCGAGGGGTCGACGGTCCCCGCGGTCCCGTCCACCAGCGCCATGGCGCCGGGCTCGAGCATCAGCGCGCCGGCCACTCCGACCACGCACGGGATGCCGAGCTGCCGGGCGATGATCGCGGTGTGGCTGGTGGCGCCACCCTTCTCGGTGACCAGTGCCAGCACGAGCGCCGGGTCGAGCCCGGCGGTGTCCGCGGGAGCCAGGTCGGACGCGACCAGCACGGACGCCACGTCGGGCAGCTCCACGCCCGGCTCCGGCGCCCCGACCAGCCGGGCGACCAGCCGCCGCTCGATGTCGAGCAGGTCGGTGGCCCGCTCGGCCATCAGCCCGCCCATCGCCGTGAACACGTCGACGAACTGCGCGACGCCCTCGTGCACCGCGTCGAGCAGCGGCATGCCCCCCTCGACCCGGCTGGCCACCGCCTGCCGGAGCCCCTTGTCGCGGGTCAGCCCGGCGCTCGCGGTGAGGACCTCGGCCGCCGCGCCACCGGCCCTCGCCGCCTTGGCCGCGAACCCGTCGGCCACCGCGCCCGCCGCCGCGTCGTACGCCGCCAGAGCCGCCTCGGCGTCGGCGTGCCCGCCGTCGCCGTAGGCCTCGACGGCGTCCGCCGAGACCTCCTGCGCGACCAGCACGACCGGCCCGTGGGCGAGCCCGGGAACCACCGGCGTGCCGCGCAGCGTGGCGGCTGGATGGACAGGTGCCGGAGAGGTGACCATGGCACCATCCAAGACCAGCACGTCCTTGACAGTCAACACATTCGGGACTAAAACAACATATTCACAGATCGAAGTCCCGGACGACGAGTCAGGAGCGGACAGATGTACGCCGAGGAGCGGCACCAGGCCATCGCCGAGCTGGTCGCGACGCGCGGCCGGGTGGCGGTGACCGAGCTGGCGTCCCGCTTCGACGTGACCACCGAGACGGTTCGCCGGGACCTCTCCCAGCTCGAGCGGCTCAAGCTGCTCCGCCGGGTCCACGGCGGAGCGGTCTCGATGCGCTCGGTGACCATGCTCGAGGCCCAGCTCCCCGAGCGCGACCACGCGCAGGAGGACGAGAAGGAGCGCATCGCCCGTGCGGCCGTGACCCTGCTGCCCGAAGGAGGCTGCACGCTCCTGCTCGACGCCGGCAGCACGACGGTCCGGCTGGCAGCTCTGCTCCCGCCGAGCGAGCACTGGACGGTGATCACCCACGCGGTGCCGATCGCGGCACTGCTGGCGCCACTCCCCCACGTCGAGCTGCACCTGCTGCCCGGCCGGGTCCGGCCGACGACCCAGGCCGCGGTGGGCCATGCGACCGTCGAGGCGATCGGGCAGTTCCGCGCGGACCTCGCCTTCCTGGGCACCAACGGGATCTCGGTGCGGCACGGGCTCTCCACGCCCGACCCCGAGGAGGCCGCGACCAAGCGCGCGCTCATCGAGAGCGCCCAGCGCGCGGTCGTCGTCTCCGACGCGACCAAGGTCGGTCAGGAGCGGACCGTGCGGTTCGCCGCCGTCGAGGACGTCGACGTGCTCGTCACCGACGACTCCATCGAGGAGGCGGACGCCAAGGCGTTCGAGGCCGCGGGACTGGACGTGGTGCGCGCATGAGCGAGGCGACGGCCGGCCCCGTGAGCGGGCCGATCGTGACCCTGACCGCCAACCCGAGCTTCGACCGGACGGTCGCCCTTCCCGGTCCGCTCGAGCGGGGCGCGGTGGTCCGGGTCCAGGCGATGACCTCGCAGGCCGGTGGCAAGGGCGTCAACATCTCGCGCGCCGCGGTCACCGCCGGGCTCCGCACGGTCGCCGTACTGCCGGCGCTGCCCGACGACCCGTTCGTGCGCGAGCTCGAGGCCGTGGGCATCGACTGCCGGACCGCTCGCCCGGCCGGCGCCATCCGGGTCAACCTCACCCTCACCGAGCCCGACGGGACCACCACCAAGCTCAACGGCCCCGGGGCCACCGTGGACGCCGAGCACCTCGACGACCTCGCCGGGACGCTGGTGCGAGCGGCGGCCGGCGGAGCGTGGACGGTGCTCGCGGGCTCGCTGCCGCCCGGCGCCCCCGCGACGTTCTACGCCGACCTGGTCGCCCGGCTCCGCGGCATCAGCCGGGTCGCCGTCGACACCAGCGAGGGCCCGCTCGCGGCCCTGGTGGACAGGCTGCCCGGTTCGGCCCCGGACCTGCTCAAGCCGAACGCCGAGGAGCTCGCCTCGGTCACCGGCGCCGACCAGGCCCAGCTCGAGACCGAGCCCGAGGTGGCCGCCAAGGCCGCGCGCACCCTCGTCGACCGCGGAGTGGGCTCGGTCCTGGCCAGCCTCGGAGGGCGCGGAGCCGTGCTCGCGGACGCCGACGGTGCCTGGCACGCGCCGGCGCCACCCACCACCGTGGTCAGCACGGTGGGCGCCGGCGACTGCACGCTGTTCGGCTACCTGCTCGCCGAGCAGCGTGGCTTCGCGGCGCCGGACCGGCTCGCCCTCGCGGTTGCCTACGGCAGTGCCGCCGCCGGCCTCCCCGGCACCACCATCCCCGGCCCCGACGACCTGCACCCCGAGCGGGTCGCCGTACGACAGCTCGACTGAACCCAAGAGGAGCATCCATGCCCACCAGGACCGCCACCGTCGGCTCGTCCGTCGGCCTCCACGCCCGGCCCGCCGCGCTCATCGCCGAGGCCGCCGGCGGCCTGGGCAGCACGGTGACGATCAACGGCGTCGACGCGAGCTCCTCGCTGATGATCATGACCCTCGGCGCTAAGTGCGGCGACACCGTCGAGGTGGCCGGCGACGACCAGGCCGACGTCGACAAGATCGCCGCCCTGGTCGAGCAGGATCTCGACGCGGACTAGCTGCCGCTCGCCCTGCTCCACACGTGAACGCGGGATAGTCCGTGACGTTTCGGTTGTGGAGAACAGTGTTCGTCCCACCATTTCGTCACGGACTATCCCGCGAGCGACGGTTACCGACCAGCCAGCTCGTACGCCGGCTCGTCCTCGACCACCCGGCGGCCGAGTGGCCGCGGCCGGCGGGTCGGCCACCAGGCGCGGTCGCCCAGCAGGCAGAGGATCGCCGGCAGCATCACCAGCCGGATCAGCGTCGCGTCCAGGAGGATCGCGCCGGAGAGCGCGACGCCCATCATCTTCATCTCCATCATCGACAGCGTCGCGAAGATGGAGAACACCGAGACCATCACCGCGGCCGCGCTGGTCACGACGCCGGCCGTGTCGGCGACGCCCTGCCGGACCGCGAGGCGGGTCGGCAGCCCGCGCTGCACGTGCTCGCGGATCCGGCTGACCACGAAGACGTGGTAGTCCATCGAGAGCCCGACCAGGACCACCAGCACGAACAGAGGCAGCCAGTCGATGATGAAGCCCGGGCTGCTGAAGTCCAGTGCGTTCTCGAACCAGCCGTGCTGGAAGACCAGCGTCATCAGGCCGAAGGAGACTGCGACGGACGCCAGGTTCAGCCCCGCGGAGATCAGCGCGATCGGCGCGCTGCGGAACGTCATTCCCATGATCAGCAGGGTCAGCAGCAGCACGAAGCCGATGACCAGCGGCAGCCGGGACTGCTCCCGGTCGACGAAGTCCATGGACTCTGCGGCGTTGCCGCCCACGGCGTACTCGACCTTGAGCAAGCCGAGCGCAGCAGGGGCCAGCTCTGACCGGACCTCCTTGATCGCGATGTCGACCCGGTCGTCGGACTCGTCGAAGGGCATCGCCAGGGTCAGCACCGAGGTGGTGCCGTCGTCGGAGACCTGGACCGGCGCACCGGACGGGCGGAAGAGCGAGGACCCCTCGGCAGCGGCTTGAACGTCGGCCAGCGCGTCGGCGACCTCGTCCCGCTGACCCGGCTCGGCCTTGACGACCAGGTCGGCCGTGGTGCCCTCGGTCGGGAACGCATCGCTGAGGTCGCGCATCGTCTGGACCTCGGGGATCGAAGCCGGCAAGGTCTCGAGGTTGCCGCTGTGGGTCTTCATGCCGAGCGCCGGGATGGCGAGCAGCACGACCACAACCATGGCGAGCGCGAGCGAGACCACCGGGTGCTTGACCACCGGGCCGAGCACCCGACCGCTGATCGCACCGCGCTTCGTCCGGCGCAGCACGCGGTGAAGCAGGGGCACGCGGGGGCGGTCCACCCAGCGTCCGAGCTTGGCGAGCAGGGCAGGCAGCACGGTGATCGAGCCGAGCACGGCGACCGCAACGACGATGATCGAGCCGACGGCCAGCGAGTTGAACGTCGAGTCCCCCATCACGAACAGCCCCGCCATCGCGCAGATGACGGCCGCACCGGAGACCAGGATCGAGTGGCCCGAGGTCTGGGCCGCGATCTCGACGGCGTCGCGGGTCGAGTGACCCTTGGCGCGCTCCTCGCGCTCACGCTTGAGGTAGAACAGCGAGTAGTCCACGCCGACGGCCATGCCGATCAGCACGATCATGCTGGTCACCGTCGAGTCCGCATGGATCAGGTGCGAGACGGGCGCCAGGATGCCGACGGTCGCGGCCACGCTGGTGGCAGCGAGCAGCACCGGGATGCCGGCGGCGATGAGGGCGCCGAAGGCGAGCAGCATCAGGATCAGCGTCACCGGCAGGCTCAGGGTCTCGGCCGAGGACAGGTCGTCGGCGACCCGGTCGTTGATCGCGTCGTCGAGGCTGATGTCCCCCGACTCGCGCACGTCGAGCTGCGGGAAGTCGGACTGGACGGATGCCGTCACCTTCTCGAGCGACGAGACGTCGTCCTGGTCACGTGCGAGCTGGATCGAGACGAGGTAGGCCGAGCCGTCCGGGCTGACCTGTGGCTCGGCCACCTCGTCGACACCGTCCAGCTTCTTCATCGCGGTCACGACCGCGAAGGCGGCCTGCTCGGCCTGCTGGGTGTCGAGCCGGCCCGACTTCGAGCTGATGACGACGTGCTCGGTGTCGGGCTCCTCGAGGCCGGCCGAGGACACCATCGCGTCCGCACGACCGGACTCGCCGAGCCGGTAGTCGGCGTCGGTCGTCTCCTGCGTGGGGATCATGGTGGCCAGGCCCACGGCGAAGGCCACGAAGGCGACCCAGCCGAGGATCGCGCGCCACGGGTGGAGGGCGCACCAGCGAGCGGTGCGGTGGGCGAAGGATGAGAGTGGGTTCGTCATGTCCACCAGCCTTCTGCTCGCAAAGGCGCAGGTCAGGGGTGGTGGGACCCATCCCGTGGTGGTGCTGGCACC
>NZ_DASUFR010000230.1:0-5555 GCF_036274455.1 Nocardioides sp.
CATCTCCTCGGTGGAGACGCGGCTGAGCTTGCGCGCGGTGGGCACGATCCTCGGGTCGGCGGTGAAGACGCCGTCGACGTCGGAGTAGATCTCGCACACGTCGGCGCCGAGGGCGGCGGCCAGCGCCACGGCCGTGGTGTCGGAGGCGCCGCGGCCGAGCGTCGTGATGTCCTTCGTGTCCTGCGAGACGCCCTGGAACCCCGCCACGATCGCGATCGCGCCCGAGGTGATGGCGTTCTCGATCCGCCCCGGCGTGATGTCGATGATCTTGGCCTTGCCGTGCGCGGAGTCGGTGATCACACCGGCCTGGGAGCCGGTGAACGACTTGGCGGTGTGGCCCAGCTGGGCGATCGCCATCGCCAGCAGCGCCATCGAGATCCGCTCGCCGGCGGTGAGCAGCATGTCCAGCTCGCGTGGCGGCGGCAGCGGGGTCACCTGTTCGGCGAGGTCGCGCAGCTCGTCGGTGGTGTCGCCCATCGCCGAGACGACCACGACGACGTCGTGGCCCGCCTTGCGCGTCGCGACGATGCGCTGCGCGACGCGCTTGATGCCCGCGGCATCAGCGACGGACGAGCCACCGTACTTCTGGACGACGATTCCCACGACGTACGAGTCTAGGTGGGCGCCGCGTCCGGGCCCGACTTCTTTCGCTCCGGTGGACACGCGCCGCTGGAGCGAGCGCAGCGAGCCTGTTCGCGGGGGGTGGACAATCGGCCGACAGTGTCTTCACCAAGCTGGCGAGGTTGGAACTGACAGGTGCCGGCTACACCTCATCCAGCATCTCCTCGGCGGCGGCGACATCCTCGGCCTCGCCGGTGAACTCGGTGTCGAGCCGGTCGTGGGCGACCACCGACAGCAGCGCGTTGAGCGCGACGCCGGCGAGGTTGCCCCACGAGGAGACATAGGAGAACTGCCACCACCACAGCGCCTCCTCGATGTCGCCCTCGCGGTAGTGGCGCAGGCCGTTCTCGAGGTCGGCGGCGATGCTGGTCAGGTCGTCGGAGAGCTGGCTCTCGACCGCTTCGGGCGCGTAGGGGTCGAAGACGTAGCTGTAGGTGTCGAGGTTGTCGAGCATGTCGGCCAGCCGCAGCCTCAGCTCGTCGAGGTCGGACTCGGGCCCCACGTCGGGCTGGTACTCCTGGCGCGGCTCGAAGTCCCGCTGGGCGCCGAGCCGGGCGCCGGCGAGCGAGATCTGGCTGAGCTCGAGGAGCAGCAGCGGGATCGCCCGGCCCACGTTGGCCTCCCGCGCGATCTCGCGCAGCGCGAGCAGGAAGCTCGAGAAAGAGTCCGCGATGCTCTGGGCGAAGTCCTCGGTCTCGCTGGACAGCTCGGCTGCGGATCGGTCGGGTGACTCGTTCACCGGGCACTCCTCCTGCCGGCCAGGGCTCGTCCGAGGGTGACCTCGTCGGCGTACTCCAGGTCGCCGCCGACCGGGAGCCCGCTGGCCAGCCGGGTCACGGTGAGGTCGAGGTCCTTCAACATACGGGTCAGGTAGGTCGCTGTCGCCTCACCCTCGAGGTTGGGATCGGTCGCGAGGATCAGCTCGGTGACGGTGCCGTCGGAGAGGCGCATCATCAGCTCGCGGACGCGCAGCTGCTCCGGCCCGATCCCGTCGATCGGCGAGATGGCCCCGCCGAGCACGTGGTAGCGGCCCTTGAACTCGCGAGTGCGCTCGATCGCGACGACGTCCTTGTACTCCTCGACCACGCAGAGCACGGTCGGGTCCCGCCGGGGGTCGCTGCAGATCCGGCACTGCTCGGCCTCGGAGACGTTGAAGCAGGTCGAGCAGAAGCGGACCCGCGCCTTGACCTCGACCAGGACGTCGGCGAGGCGGCGTACGTCGGGCTCCTCGGCCTGGAGCAGGTGGAAGGCGATCCGCTGGGCGCTCTTGGGTCCGACACCCGGCAGCCTGCCGAGCTCGTCGATGAGGTCCTGGACCACGCCTTCGTACACGGAGGAAGTCTAGGTTTCTAGAAGCCGAGCTGGCCGGGCGCCTGGCCCGGCGCGCCGCCCGGATCGCCCAGGCCGCCGCCCAGGCCGCCGGCGAGCGGCCCCAGCGCCTCGGTGGCCATCGAGTCGGCCTCGGCCTTCGCGGCGCGGTAGGCCGCCACGACCATGTCGCCGAGGTCGGACAGGCTCTCGGTGTCGTGCGGGTCGAAGGACCCTGGCTGCACGTCGACCGCGGTGAGCTCGCCGACGCCGTTGACCTTGACGGTCACCGACCCGACGGTGCCCTCGACCTCGCTGTCGTGCAGCCGCTGCTGGGCCTCCTGCAGCTGCTCCTGCATCTGCTGGGCCTGCTGGAGCAGGGCGTTCATGTCGAAGCCTCCCGCGCCGAGCGCGTCGAAGGGGTTCTGGCCCTCGGTCATCGGTCTGCCTCTCTCACGGTCGCCGCGGTGGTCACGAGTGCTCGATCTCCTCGATCTTGGACGCCCCGAGCTCGCGGGCGAGAAGGTCCTCGCCGTCGACGTCGTCGAGGTCGGCGTCGAGGTCGTCGCGGCTCGCGTGTGCGTCGGCGGCCGCCATCGCGTCCGGGCGCGGCGCCTCGCGGCCGGCCGGGCGGGTCCCCGCGATGGCCTCGCGGGCGGCGGCACGCGCCTGGTCGGTGTCCTCCGGCCGCGGATCGGCTTCGGCCTCGGGCTGCTCCTCGGCCGCCGCCTCGTCCGGGTGCGCTGCGGTCGCTGAAGGCTCGGGCTCCCGGGCGGCCGACGGCTCCGGGTCCGTGGCGGCCCGGGTGATCACCGGTGTGCCCTCGGGCCGGGCGCCGGGGTCGACGATCGTCTCGATCCTCCAGTCCGCGCCGACCACGTCGATGGCGGCCTGGTGGACCACCTCGGCGCAGCCGCTCGAGACGAAGCTGTCCCGCGCGCCGGCGTTGGAGAAGCCGAGGGTGAGCACGTTGCCGTCGAGTCCGACCACCTGGCAGTTCTGGGTGAGGTGGATCCACGCCATCCGGCGACGGGCCTTGGTGGCCTCGACGACGTCGGGCCACAGGCGGCGTACGTCGACCAGGGTCAGCCCCCCGCTCCCGCCGGTCGGGGCCGGGGGCGGGACGGCCTGCTCCGCGACCGGCTCCGGCTCGGGCTGGGCATCGGGCTGGGCATCGGGCTGGGCATCAGGCTGGGCATCGGGCTGGACAGCGAGTTGGGCAGCGGGTTGGGCAGCCTCGGGGACGGGAGTGCCGACCGCGGTCGGCATGGCCGGGGCGGGCCGGTCCTGGGCCGGCGCGGCCGCCGGCACCGGCGCCGGGGGCGGCGGTGCCGGTGCGGCAGGCGCCTGCGCGCTCGGCGTCCCGGTGATCGACGCGCGTCGCTCGAGCCGGTCGAGCCGGGCGGCGAGCCCGTCGGTGGCGTGGTCGGCGCCCGGGAGCAGCACCCGCGCGCAGAGCAGCTCGAGGAGCAGGCGGGGCGCGGTAGCGCCGCGCATCTCGGTCAGCCCGGTGGCCAGGATGTCGGCGGCCCGGCTCAGGTCGGCGGCACCGAACCTCGCGGCCTGCGCGATCAGCCGCTCGCCCTGGTCCTCGGAGACGTCGATGAGCCCGGTCGCGGTGGCACCGGGCACCGCGGCCACGATGACCAGGTCGCGCAGCCGCCGGAGCAGGTCCTCGGTGAAGTGGCGCGGGTCTTGGCCGGTCTCGATGACCTTGTCGATGACACCGAACACCGCCGGCCCGTCGGCTGCCGCGAACGCGTCGACCATCTCGTCGAGCAGCGCGTCGGGCGTGTAGCCGAGCAGCCCGGACGCGAGCTCGTGGGTGACCCCGTCGGGACCGGCGCCGCCGATCAGCTGGTCGAGGACAGACAGGGTGTCGCGCGCCGACCCACCGCCCGCGCGTACGACGAGCGGGAGCGCCGCGGGCTCGACCCTGACGCCCTCCTTGTCGCAGAGCTCGGTGAGGTAGGAGGACATCAGCCGCGGCGGGATCAGCCGGAACGGGTAGTGGTGGGTGCGCGACCGGATGGTCGCGATGACCTTCTCGGGCTCGGTCGTGGCGAAGATGAACCGCAGGTGCTCCGGCGGCTCCTCGACCAGCTTGAGCAGGGCGTTGAACCCCTGCGTCGAGACCATGTGGGCCTCGTCGATGATGTAGACCTTGTAGCGGCTCCGGACCGGTGCGAAGAACGCCTTCTCGCGCAGGTCGCGGGCATCGTCGACACCGCCGTGGGACGCCGCGTCGATCTCGATCACATCGATCGACCCAGGCCCTCCACGGGCCAGGTCGCGGCAGCTGTCGCACTCACCGCACGGGTCGGCGACCGGCGCCTGGACGCAGTTGAGCGCGCGGGCCAGGATCCGCGCACTCGTGGTCTTGCCGCAGCCGCGCGGGCCGCTGAACAGGTAGGCGTGGTTGACCCGGTTGCCCGCGAGCGCAGCACGCAGCGGCTCCGTCACGTGCTCCTGGCCGATGACCTCGGCGAAGGTCTCCGGCCGGTAGCGGCGGTAGAGAGCGAGAGGGGACTCCATTTCCCCTGAACCCTAGTTGGCGCCATCGACAGTCGAAAGGCAGCCGCCTGGCGTCAGTACCAGCCGTAGGCCCGCAGCTGGCCCTCGCTCAGGCCGAGCGCGTGCCCGACCTCGTGGCCGAGCACCTTCAGCACCCGCGGGGCCACCTCGTCGACACTTCGGCACACCGCGAGGATCGGCAGCCGGTAGAGCGTGATGACGTCGGGCAGCGAGCCCGGCACCCGCCCACCGACGCGCGTGTTGGAGATGCCGCGGAAGGTCCCCAGCAGCAGCTGACCCGGCGGCGCCTCCCCGGGCTCGGGCTGCTCGCGCACCACCACCGCGATGTGGGCCACGAGCGCGGCCGCCTCCTCGGGCAGCTGGTCGAGCGCGTCGCGCACCAGGTCGTCGAAGGCGTCCGGAGGGACCTCGTCCGGGTTCACCCCTCGATCCTGCCCTCCCGCGCCACGGACCCCGGACATGAAGAGGCCCCCCGCGCACCCGGCAGAGCTTGCCGACCCTTGCTGCCTTCCGGCCCTGGGGGATTGAGCTAGGTGCCGCCACACGGGGGGTTGGCACGAGTGTAGGTGAGCGTCGTACGCCGCTCCAACGCGGCGGCGACGACCTCGCCCTCGATTGGCTGGCGCCGCGCCGGGGCTTGTAACCTCCTCGGCGGAGGATTCGCCTAGAGGCCTATGGCGCTCGCTTGGAAAGCGGGTTGGGTTAACAGCCCTCGCGGGTTCGAATCCCGCATCCTCCGCTGTCTTGAACCGGGGTGGGGCTCACCCGGGTGCCGGCCCTGCGGAGGTCTCGACAAGCTCGACCAGCGGTGCGCCGGTAGGTGCCTACCCTGCCGCGCTCACGCGGCAGGGCCACCACGGTGGCTGAGGTGCGAGGCGCCCCAGCGCCGAGCCTCGAAGCCGGGCGACCCGGCGCTAGGACTCCCCCGGGTGCCTACCCTGCGGAGGTCTCGACAAGCTCGACCAGCGGTACGCCGGCAGGTGCCTGCCACGGTGGCTGAGGTACGAGGCGCCCCAGCGCCGAGCCTCGAAGCCGGGCGACCCGGCGCTAGGACTCCCCCGGGTGCCTACCCTGCGGAGGTCTCGACAAGC
>NZ_DASUFR010000231.1:0-18722 GCF_036274455.1 Nocardioides sp.
CGCTCGCACGCCGTGATTGGGCTGCTTCCCGCCCGCTGTGGCAGACTCTCACCTTGGCCCAGTGGTCGAAGGACGGCCCCGACAGCGCGTTCGGGGAGTCCGCGTGGGGCCCCTGCCACAGGGGAGGTCCGCGCCGCCGGCCCGGCCGCCGAGAGGCGGCGCTGGGTCCACAACACCAGAGCACCACCCATCCGATTCCGCGGCTGACCTGTGGCACCCGCGAGGAGATGCCATGAGCAACGTGATTGCCGACCTCGGCAACGCCGTGAAGCGCGACGACGTCCCCGACTTCCGCGCCGGCGACACCATCAAGGTCCACGTCAAGGTCGTCGAGGGCAACCGCTCTCGCATCCAGGTCTTCCAGGGCGTCGTGATCCGGGTCCACGGATCGGGGATCGGACGGACCTTCACGGTCCGCAAGGTCTCCTTCGGCGTCGGCGTCGAGCGCACCTTCCCCCTCAACTCGCCGATCTTCGAGCGGATCGAGGTCGTCACCCGCGGTGACGTGCGCCGCGCGAAGCTCTACTACCTCCGCAACCTCCGCGGGAAGGCCGCCAAGATCAAGGAACGCCGCGAGGCCTGATCAGCGGCTACCTAGACTCGACCCGTGATCACCCCACGAAACCGCTCGGTGGGAGCGCTTCGCGTGGCCGACTCGCGTTTCCGCGGGGACCCCGAGAAGGCATGACGATCGAGGACGCCGACACCAGCACCGCCGCCGGTGTCGGGGAGCACGCGTCGCGGCGTACACCTGAGTCCTCGAGCCACAGGGGCGACCGGCGCCACATGCCGGTCTGGCAGGAGACGCTGATCCTGCTCGTGGTGGCGGTGCTGCTCGCGGTCGGGCTGAAGGCGTTCTTCGTCCAGGCCTTCTACATCCCCTCGGAGTCGATGGAGCCGGGCCTGGTCAAGAACGACCGGATCCTGGTCCAGAAGGTGTCCTACTGGGGTGGCGGCGGACCGCAGCGCGGAGACGTCGTGGTGTTCAAGGACCCGGGCGGCTGGCTCGGCCCCGAGGACGTCGACGGCCCCAGGAACCCCGTGGCCAAGGGGCTGGAGAAGATCGGGCTCTACCCATCGGGGGGCCACCTCGTGAAGCGAGTGGTCGGCGTGGCCGGCGACACCATCGTCTGCTGCGACGACCAGGGCCGGATCTCGGTCAACGGGCAGCCGGTCGACGAGGAGGGCTACGCCCGGCCCGGCCGGATCGGCAAGCACGACTGCTACGGCCCGATGACCGGCGACTGCAGCTGGACCGCCGGCCCGGTCCCGGCGGGGCACGTGTTCGTGATGGGCGACAACCGCGACCACTCGGCCGACTCGACGGTCCACATGTGCGCCGAGGGCCAGACCGACTGCGTGCCGGGCCACGAGTTCGTCAGCGACGACCTGATCGTCGGCAAGGTGCTCGCGCTGGTCTGGCCGGTCTCGCGGTGGAGCGGCAGCGACGGCACCGACGCCTTCGAGAAGGTCCCCGACGCGTCGTAGGCTCGGTCACCGATGTCTGTCCTGCCCCGAGGAGCCACGGTCCGGAGGGACGCCGGACTCTACGGCTACGAGCGCGCGCTGCGCCGGCACGGCATCGAGCCCATCGCCGGCGTGGACGAGGCCGGTCGTGGCGCCTGCGCCGGGCCGCTGGTGGCCGGTGCCTGCATCCTCCCGTCCGGCAAGGCCGGGATCGTGCCGGGGCTGGCCGACTCCAAGCTGCTCACCGAGAAGGCACGCGAGCGCTGCTACGCCCAGATCGTCCGGCGCGCGGTCGCCTGGTCGGTGGTGGTCGTCTCCCACGAGGAGTGCGACCGGCTCGGCATGCACGTCGCGAACGTCCAGGCGCTGCGCCGGGCGGTGGCACTGCTCGAGGTGCCGCCGGCGTACGTCCTGACCGACGGGTTCCCGGTCGACGGGCTGGGCGTGCCCGGCCTCGCGGTCTGGAAGGGCGACCGGGTGGCCGGCTGCATCGCGGCCGCGTCGGTCCTGGCCAAGGTGACTCGCGACCGGATCATGACCGAGCTGGACTCGCAGTGGCCGGCCTACGACTTCAAGACGCACAAGGGCTACGTCACCGAGGTGCACAGCGCGGCGCTCGCCGAGCACGGCCCTTCGCCGGTGCACCGGATGCGGTTCGTCAACGTCCGGCGGGCCGCCGGTCTCGAACCGCTGGCCGGCGTGCAGAATGAGGAGGCGATCGTGCTGGAGGAGGTTCGGTGATCACCCCACGAAAGAACGCGGAGGGGGCGCTCCGCGCGGAGGACGCGCTCTTCCGCGGGGACCCCGGAAAAGCATGAGCGCAGAGGATCTCGAGAAGTACGAGACCGAGATGGAGCTGACGCTCTACCGCGAGTACCGCGACGTCGTCGCCATCTTCAAGTACGTCGTCGAGACCGACCGCCGCTTCTACCTCTGCAACCAGGTCGACGTGAAGGCCCGCAGCGAGGCCGGCGAGGTGTTCTTCGAGGTGTCGATGAGCGACGCGTGGGTCTGGGACATGTACCGCCCCGCCCGGTTCGCCAAGACGGTCAAGGTGCTGACGTTCAAGGACGTCAACGTCGAGGAGCTCAACCAGACCGAGATCGACCCGCCCAAGGTCCCCTGACGCCGGCGGGCACACCGGACTAGTCCTTTCGGGCACGGCCGCTTCACCCGACCGGGCGATTCCGGTCCGTTCGACCCTGAGGACGGGCCGTGGCGGCTTGACTTGCCTACCGACGGGTCGGACCAGGACAAGGAGACGTGGTGTGAGCGCGCGCGGCTTCCGGCCCGCCATCCGGACAACCATGGCTGAGGCAGGACATCGCGGTGAGCGCGGCGCCGCCGCCGTCGAGTTCGGGCTGGTGCTCCTGCCCCTGCTCTTCCTCGTGCTCGGCATCATCCAGTACGGCGTCTACTTCTGGTCGATGAACTCCGGGTCGAACGCCGTCGGTGACCAGGTCCGCCGGATGGCGGTGGGCGACTGCCAGACCGACGCGGAGCGCAAGCACTTCCTCAGCGAACGGCTCGGAAGCGCGACGACGTCCTCGGAGTCTGCGATCTCGACCACGGTGGTGTACCTCAACCCGGACGGGACCCCCGCGACAGAGGCGGTGGTCGGCGGCACCGTCCGGCTCAAGGCGACCTACGACGCACCGGACTTCCACTTCCCGCTCATCCCGGTGCCCAGTAGTGGACGGATCTCGCGCACCTTCGACGCACGCATCGAGGACCTCGACCCGGTCACCGGCGGCTGCTCGTGAGGCGCTGGTCGGCCAGGCGGCGCGACGAACGGGGCGCGGTCGCGATCCTCGTGACGGTGCTGGCGTTGGTCCTGCTGCTCATGGCGGCGTTCGCCGTCGATCTCGGCAACGCCTACGTGGCCAAGCGGGACAGCCAGAAGCACGCCGACCTCGCGGCCCTGGCCGGTGGGCAGGGCGACAACCTCCCGACGCCGAACTCGACCCGGACCTGTGCCTACGGCGCCGCCGGGGGGGCCGCCGACCAGGCCGTCGTCGACGTCGCCGCCTACCTGCAGCGCGCGCTCGCCACGTCCACGCCGACCGCGGCGAACCTGGTCGACTGCGCTCTGGGCAACGGCGAGGTGTTCTACGGCGACCTCACCTGGTCCGCCGGGCAGCCGAACGTGACCTATGACAAGAACAAACTGACGGTCATCCCGCCCAATACCCACGTGGACTTCGGCTTCGCGGACGTCATCGGAGTCGACGGCACCGACGTGAACGCCCAGGCGACCGTCGAGATCCGGTCGCCGAGGTTCTCGCCCCTGCCGTTCTACGCCTTCACCGGGTGCGACTACGGTCCACAGACCCTGCAACAGCCCAACAACGGCCACTCCGCTGACGCGCTGATGCTCTACCTGCCGGGCGACACGAACGACGCGACGCTGACAGGCGTCACCCCCTCGTCGTACCCGGCCGGGACGCCGTCAGGCACCCTCCAGCCTGTCGACATCTCCGGGACGAACCTCACCGGCGTGACCGAGGTCGGCTTCTTCGAGCCCGGGAACGCGGTCGCCGGTCCCGCGCCGGTCACCACGACCGCGTTCACGGTCGGCGCCGGCGGGACCACCATCCACCTCGACGATCTGCCGGACCAGGCGCGCGGGGTCACCGGGGTCCAGCAGTTCTGGTACGTCCGGGTGAAGAAGAACGGACAGTGGTCGCCGGTCTATCGGACCGGAAACACCCTCAACGCTCCCCAGCTCACCATCGGTGACCCTCCGCTGCTGTGCGGCCAGGGCAGCAGCTCCGGCAACTTCGGCACGTTGAAGCTCTCCAACCACGTAGGGGGTGGCCAGGACAAGATGGGCGCCGCGAACGTGGCGCTGGGGCTCGACCACGCGCTCAACATCTACCCGGTTGCCAACCGGCGCGCCGACGGGACGTGCAGCTCGGCCCAGCCCCAGACCAAGCTGTGGCCCGCGGAGGGCACCAACTGCGTGCAGACCGATACCGGCATGTCCTCCAACGTCGCCACCGGCGGCTTCCTCGGGGTCGGGTCGTCGGCTCCCTCGCCCTCGCAGTCGGCCCCGGATCCCCCCGGCCTGCTGCGCAAGGCGACGACGACCACATGCGGTCCAGGCGGGACCGCGGCCACGAGCGTGCGGATGGGCGTCACCATCAACAACGACACACTGAGCTGCTTCTTCACCAGCTCCACGGTGCATGTCGGTGACATCGACAACGCGACCTACGCCGGACCCGTGGCGCTCTCGAGTGACATCTACAAGTCGCCTCGCTTCGGCTACGTTCCGGTGCTCCCGGTCCAGCCGAGCAGTGGCGGCAGCACGAACTACCAGATCATCGAGTTCCGTCCGTGCTTCATCACCGACCAGCCCGGCTCGGCGATGAAGGGCGACCCACCGTCGGCGACCAACGGCCTGATCACCGACTCCAACGGCGTCGTCTCCCTCGAGGTGATCTTCATCAACAGCAACGCGCTGCCACCACCGCCCACCGCCGACGGGACGACACCGTGGCAAGGGGCCGGTTCGAAGATCCTGCAGCTGGTCAACTGACACACCCTCACGGCGTCCTCGCCGTGCGCATGTCTAGTCCTCGGGTATGAATCCCCCCGGTTTTGCCCATATGGGTGAAACCGCTCTGCCAGCCTCGTTTCTCGCAGGTCAGGGGCGGGGTCAACGGAGGAGCGACGGTGCTGGGGCGGTCTCGCAGGGGCAAGCGCGGCGAACGCGGGGCAGTGGCACTCGAGGCCGCGCTCACGTTCCCGATCCTGCTCCTCATCCTGCTCGGCATCATCGAGCTCACCTTCCTGATGCGTGACCACGCCGTGGTCGTCTCCGACACCCGGCTCGCCGCCCGCATCGCCTCCACCGGGGCGAACGCCGGCCAGGGGGTCTGTGAGACCGGTCCCGATGCGCCGCCCTGCGTCCCCTCCAACGTGCCGGCCCTCGCCCAGAAGGCCGCGGACGCGATCCAGCGCGCCGGGTCGGCCATGCCCGTCGACCAGATCCAGTACCTCCTGGTCTACAAAGCCAACGCGCAGGGCTACCCGGGGAGCGACGGCAACACGACGATGCCGACCAGCTGTTCGGGCTACGCCAGCTGCGTCAAGTTCGTCTGGCGGCCGAACCAGAACGCGTTCCGCTACAACAGCGGCTCCTGGGACCCCAGGACGATCAGCGCCTGCTTCCCGGGGACCGGGTCGAACGCGCTCGACCGGGTGGGCATCCAGCTGGTCGCCAGCCACAAGACCTTCACCGGCCTCTTCGGCAGCTCGCTGAACCTCGAGGACCACGCGGTGATGAACTTCGAGCCGCTGCCGACCCAGTTCTGCGCCTCCGGGGCGCACTCGTGACCAGTCTCGGTCGCTGGGCCGGGCGCCGGCTCGCCCGCCGTCTGGCCAACCTCGCTGACGCCAGGAGCAGCGAGGGCGGCTTCATGACCATCCTGCTCGCGGTGCTGGTCTCGAGCGGCTTCCTGCTCGCGTCGATCGCGGTCAGCGTCGACACCTCCCGCTGGTACGACGAGCTCAACCGGGTACAGAAGGCGGCCGACGCCGCGGCACTCGCCGGCGTCCCGTTCATGCCCTTCGACCTGACCAACGCGACCGCCCGCGCCAAGGAGGTCGCCAAGCGCAACGGCTACGACGACAACAGCCCGGACGTCGTGGTGACCGTCCAGGTCGGGGACCTCGCGAGCCAGCTCAAGGTGACCATCACCTCGAAGGTGCACAACGCCTTCGGCGGGTTCATCGGGGTGCCCAACACCACCGTGTCGCGCACGGCGACGGCGGACTACAAGGGTCCGGCGCCGATGGGCAGCCCCTGCAACACCCTCGGCAACGAGCCGAACGCCGGCACCGGATCGAGCTCACCAACGCCGTCCGGCACCGCCCAGGGCACCACCCCGTTCTCCAACTGCTCGAGGAACCCGACGTTCTGGGGCGTCCTCGAGGGCCCGGAGACCGGCAAGGTGCAGGGCGACCGCTACCAGACCAGGAACTGTGAGTCCTCCGGGGTCGACGGCTGCACGGGGCTGACCAACGACGAGTACGGACCGAAGGTGTCCAGCACCTCGTCGACGGCGTTCGGCTACGTCTTCCTCGTGAAGGTGCAGGACGCAGCGGTGAACACCGACATCAGGCTGCAGGTCTACGACCCGATCATGCTGAACGCCGGGCAGAGCTGCGAGCAGCTGCCCTCGTCGACCAGCTTTGGCACGACCGGCAACGCCAACAACTACGTCACCAACAACGACGCCAGGAGCCGCTACAGCAAGGACGGGGGCAGCACCTCGACGTACTGCACCGGCGACAGCTACGCCGGCACTGGCTCCGGCGCCAGCCCGAAGCACGCCATGACCACCAGCTTCGTGCTTCGCCAGCAGGTCGACTCGATGGACGCGACCGCCGCACCGGTCCAGAACGACACCTCCGGCAGCCCGTGCATCAAGCAGTACGGCTCCTACGTGACGACCTCATCGATCAGCGCCAACCTCTTCAAGTCGTCCTCGAGCAGCTACAACGACGACGTGGCGAGGATGTTCCACAACTGGGTCAACCTCTGCACCTTCCGGCCGACGCGGGCCGGTGACTACTACCTGCAGGTGCGGACCAACGTCAGCCTGGCCGGCAGCGGCGCGGGCCTCGAACGATCGGGCAACCTGGCGGCCGCGGCGCTCCAGGGGAACACCACCTCGGGTGAGGGCTCCAACGCCTTCGCGCTCCGGGCCGTCACCGCGACCGGCCAGGAGAAGAACGTCGCCGTCTCCGGCTACGAGCACATGCCGATCTTCATCAACGCCGACACCGCGACCGCGACCTTCAACCTGATCCGGGTGCTGCCCGGCGCCGCCGGCCAGACCATCTCGTTCAGCTACTTCGACGCAGGTGACGCGGCGTCCAACGGCACCGTCCAAGTGCTGCCACCGACCGACGCCACCGGGTCGATCCTGACCACGCCGTACCCAGGCGGGTGCAAGGCCGTCGGTGGCACCGCGGGAGCGGGTGCGAACCTGGTCGCGTGCACCGCGCCGATCACCCAGTCGAGCGGTGTGTCCAGGAACAACGGCAAGACCGAGACGATCACGATCCCGATCCCGACCGACTACACCTGCAACGTCAACTCGTTCGGCGGCTGCTGGTACCGCGTCCAGATCGGCTTCGGCACCGGCTCCGTGCACGACGTGACGACCTGGGACGCCACGATCATCGGCGACCCGGTCCGCCTCATCAAGTAGCCGCCGGCTCTCCACAGCCGGCCCTGCCGGCCCCGTTGTCCACAGCTGCATCCGCCGGTCCCGCGCACCGTCGCTGCTGAGCGTCATCGTCCTCCGCAGGAGGTCATGATGACGACGACCGCACGACAGGCGCTCGGCGCCTATGGCGAACGGGTTGCGGCCCGGCACCTCACCGAGCGCGGCCTGGTGCTGCTGGACCGCAACTGGCGATGTCCGGAGGGCGAGCTCGACCTGGTGCTGCGCGACGGCGCGGTGCTCGTCGCGTGCGAGGTGAAGACCCGGCGCGGCGACAGCTGCGGCAGCCCGCACGAGGCGGTCGACCCGGTGCGGCTCGAGCGGCTGCACCGGCTGGTGTGGCGGTGGGCCGAGGAGCACGACGTCCACCCCGACGAGGCCCGGGTCGACCTCGTCGCGGTCCAGCGGCCCCGGCGCGGTGCCGCGGTCGTCGAGCACGTCGCGGGGCTGGTCTGATGCCGTTCGCGACCACGCGCACCCTCGCGCTCTCCGGTGCGGTGGGCCACGTCATCGACGTCCAGGCCGACGTCTCGGCGGGGCAGGTGGCCACCGTCCTCGTCGGTCGCCCGGACTCCTCGCTGAGCGAGTCGCGTGACCGCTGCCGGATGGCGATCATCAACAGCGGGATGGAGTGGCCCTCGTCGCGGCGGACGACGATCCTGCTCTCGCCCGCCGACCTGCCCAAGCGCGGCACGCACTACGACCTGGCCATCGCGGTCGCGGTCCTCGGCGCCACGGGAGCCGTCCCCGCCGCGACCCTCGGCGAGGTGGTGCTCATCGGGGAGCTGACCCTGGCCGGCGGGCTGCGGTCGGTCCCCGGCGTCCTGCCGATGGTGATGGCCGCGTCCCAGCGCGGCTTCCGGCACGTCGTCGTGCCCGAGCCGCAGGCACACGAGGCGTCGATGGTGCCTGGCATGAACGTCCTCGGGCTGCGCTCCCTCGCCCAGGTGGTGGCCGAGCTCCGGGATGAGCCGGTCCCCGAAGCGCCGCCGGTCGCCGCCATGTCGAGCACCCGCCTGCTCTCGTGGCGCGGTGCCGGGCGGATGGAGGAGCTCGACCTGGCCGACCTGGTCGGCATGGAGGAGACGCGCTACGCCGTCGAGGTCGCCGCGGCCGGCGGCCACCACCTGCTGCTGTCCGGGCCCAAGGGCTGCGGCAAGACCAGCATCGCCGAACGCATCCCGGGGCTGCTGCCCGACCTGACCCGCGAGGAGGCGCTCGAGCTCACCGCGGTGCACTCGCTCGCCGGCGCCCTCGAGCCGGGCGACGACCTGCTGACCCGGCCGCCGTTCGCCGCGCCACACCACGATGCGTCGACCACGAGCCTGGTCGGCGGTGGCTCCGGCACCGTCCGCCCGGGCGAGATCAGCCGGGCCCACTGCGGCGTCCTGTTGCTGGACGAGTTCCCGCTGTTCCGGGCCGACGTCATCAACGCGCTGCGGCAACCGCTCGAGAGCGGAGACATCAGCGTGGCGCGGGCCGAGGAGTCCGTGGTGCTCCCGGCCCGGTCGATCGTCGTGCTCGCCGCCAACCCGTGCCCGTGCGGCGACTTCCACGCCGAGGCCAGTCTCGACCGGTGCAAGTGCCGCGAGGTCCAGCGGCGCGACTACCGCCGCAAGGTGACCGGTCCGATCACCGACCGCATCGACATCACCCGGCACCTGCGAGGCGTCACCCCGACCAAGAGCCGCGACCCGTTGGCGGTGCGCGAGAGCACGGCGACCGTGCGCGCCCGGGTCACCGCGGCCCGCGAGCGGCAGGCCGAGCGCTACGACGGCGAGGAGTGGCGGCTCAACGGCCACGTGCCGGGCCCGGTGCTGGCGGCCCGGTGGCCGCTCACGCCCGCGGCGACCGACCTCGTCGACGACCAGCTCTGGAAGGGACGGCTGACCCGACGCGGGCTGACCCGTGTGCAACGGCTGGCCTGGACGGTCGCCGACCTGGCCGGTGTCGAGCGGCCGGGGACGGCCGAGGCCGACGTCGCCCTCCGGCTGCGCAGCGGTGCACCGCTGCTCGCGGCGACACTGAGGAGGGCGGCCGGGTGACCGACGAGCGACTCGCCCGCCTCGCGCTCAGCCAGCTGGGCGAGCCGGGCAGCCTCAAGATGGCCGGACTCGTCGCCGAGCTCGGTGCTGCGCGGCTGCATGCCGAGCTGCTCGGCGGCACCGGGGCCCGTGCCCTGCGCGAGGACGTGGCCGCCCGCCTCGAGGACATCGACCCCGGCCGCGACCTCGACCGGGCCACGCGGCGCGGCATCCGCTGGGTGGTCCCGGGAGACGACGAGTGGCCGGACGCGCTCGACGACCTCGACGGGTCCGAGCCGCTCCAGGGCATGGGCCGCGCGCCGCTGGGCCTGTGGGTGCGTGGGCCGCTCCGGCTCGACCAGCTGCCGTCACCGGTGGCGGTGGTCGGCTCCCGCTCGGCCACGACCTACGGCACCGACGTCGCCGCCGAGCTCTCTGCGGGCCTGGTGCGGTCGGGGTCGGCGGTCGTCTCCGGTGCGGCGTTCGGCATCGACCAGGCGGCGCACCGCGGCGCTCTCGCCGGCGGCGGGCCGACGGTGGCCGTGCTGGCGTGCGGAGTGGACCGTGCCTACCCGGCGGCCCACCAGCGCCTCCTCGACCACCTCGCCGAGTGCGGCGCGGTCGTCTCCGAGCTCGCCCCCGGCCGTTCACCGACCCGGCTCCGGTTCCTGGCGCGCAACCGGCTGATCGCGGCGCTCACCCGAGGCACGGTGGTGGTGGAGGCGGCGGTCCGCAGCGGCGCGCTCAACACCGCGGGCTGGGCCGCCCGCCTCAACCGTCCGGTGATGGGGGTGCCGGGGCCGGTGACCAGTGCACCGTCCGAGGGCGTGCACCAGCTGATCCGCTCCGGCGCGGCCACGCTGGTGACCCGGGCCGACGACGTCCTCGAGCTGACCGGCGCGATCGGCGAGCACCTTGTCGAGGAGGTCCGGGCGGCCGCCAGGCCGCGCGACCGGCTGACCAGGGCCCAGCAGCAGGTCATCGAGGCGGTGCCGCTGGTCCGGCCGGCCCCCTCCGACTCGATCGCGCGCACCGCCGGGCTCGGGCTGATGGAGGTCCGGTCCGCGCTGGACGGGCTGGCTCGGCGCGGTCTGGTCGAGCAGCTGCCGACCGGCTGGCGGCTCGCCGAAGCCATGGATGGGAGCTGAAGGGGCGCCGACCCTCCTACGCTGGGAACGTGACCGCGACGCCCGCGGCCGATGCCGGCCCCGACGAGCTCCCGGAGGCGCTGGCGCTGGCCCTCGGCGCCTACGAGCGTCACCTCGCCTCCGAGCGCGACCTCACCCGGCACACGGTGCGCGCCTACGTCGGCGACGTGGCCGGGCTGCTCGACCACGCCGCGCGGCTCGGGCTGTCTGAGGCGAGCGAGCTCGACCTGCGCACTCTGCGGAGCTGGCTGGCCAAGCAGCAGACGCTCGGCCTCTCGCGTACCACGCTCGCGCGCCGGGCCACCGCGGCGCGGGTGTTCACTGCCTGGCTGCACCGGACGGGCCGGGCGCGGGCCGACGCGGGCGCGACCCTGGGGTCGCCGAAGGCCAGGCGGACCCTGCCGCCGGTGCTGCGCGCCGACGAGGCGCGCGACCTGATCCGCTCGGCCGCGGAGCTGGCCGACGACGGCAGTCCGGTGGGGCTGCGCGACGTGGCGATGCTGGAGCTCCTCTATGCCACCGGGATCCGCGTCGGTGAGCTCGTGGGGCTCGACGTGGACGACCTCGACCGCGACCGCAACGTGGTCCGGGTGCTGGGCAAGGGCCGCAAGGAGCGGACCGTCCCGTTCGGCCACCCGGCCGCGCAGGCCGTGGACCGCTGGCTGGCCGAGGGCCGCCCGGCGCTGCGGGTCGAGGGTGCGGGTCCGGCGCTGTTCCTCGGCGCGCGGGGCCGCCGCATCGACCAGCGGGCGGTCAGGTCACTGGTGCACCGCCGGATCGCCGACGTGCCGGGCGCGCCCGACATCGGGCCGCACGGGCTCCGGCACACCGCGGCCACCCACCTGCTCGAGGGTGGGGCCGACCTGCGCTCGGTGCAGGAGCTGCTCGGCCACGCGTCGCTGGCGACCACGCAGCTCTATACCCACGTCACCAGCGACCGGCTCAGGGCGGCCTATCGACAGGCACACCCCAGGGCCTGAGCACGGGTGCATCCAGGCTCAGCACCAGAGCGTCTCGCCGCAGCGGGAGCAGCCGGACGGGGCCGGCACCGACCAGGCGCAGCGGGTCGAGGTAGGTCTCGCCCTCGATCCAGCCCCAGTGGAGACAGGCGCGGGGGAAGCAGTGCGACCCGGCCAGCTCGAGGGTGCCGATCGGGGAGCCGGCCGCCACCGCGGAGCCGACCGTGACGGTGGCTGCGACCGGCTCGTAGGTCGTGCGGGTGACGCCGTGGTCGACGACCACCACGCCGCGCCCCGCCAGGGCGCCGGCGAAGGTGATCGTCCCCGGCAACGCGGCCCCGACACTCTGGCCCACGGTGCCGAGCAGGTCGACGCCCCGGTGGCCGGCGCCGTAGGGCGAGTCGGGCGGGTCGAAGCCGCGGACCACCTCGGGCTGCGGCTGCAGCGGCCAGACCCCGACGGGGTCGGGTGTCGGGCCGGGCAGCGCGAGCGCGGCCGCGAGCAGGAGTGCGGTCAGGGGAGCCATGCCGGCCACCCTGCCGGGCGGTGGGGACCGGGGGAGGGCCGGCGGCGGCGACCTGTGGACCAACCGGCGGCCCCGGGCCGCTGTGGAGGATTGGCGGCTGCCCACGGCCGTCGACTACTCTTGCCGTGCAGCCCTCCGGGGCTGACTTCGCACGCTTGCAGACCACGACGGGCTTTCTTGTGGAGCCCGACCTCCCGTGGGCGACGATCCTCGGTCCTGGCCGACAGCCAGGTGGGGTCGCGCGCAGGCGTCAGGACGCGACGACACCCGTCGTAGGCGTGAGCAACTGAAAACCCGACCGGACCCCGCTCCGGTGTGCTCTGCAGCAAGGGCACACAACGGCAGCCGCGGGTCCACCACAAGGAAGAAGACACATGGCAGTCGTGACCATGCGCCAGCTCCTCGAGAGCGGCGTCCACTTCGGGCACCAGACCCGGCGCTGGAACCCGAAGATGAAGCGCTTCATCATGACCGAGCGCAACGGCATCTACATCATCGACCTGCAGCAGTCGCTGGCCTACATCGACCGGTCCTACGCCTTCATCAAGGAGACCGTCGCCAAGGGCGGCACGATCATGTTCGTGGGCACCAAGAAGCAGGCCCAGGAGGCGATCGCCGAGCAGGCGACGCGGGTCGGCATGCCCTACGTCAACCAGCGCTGGCTCGGCGGGATGCTCACCAACTTCCAGACCGTGCACCAGCGGATCAACCGCCTCAAGGAGCTCGACGAGATCGACTTCGACAACGTCGCGGGATCCGGTCGCACCAAGAAGGAGCTCCTGCAGATGAAGCGGGAGCGCGACAAGCTCGACAAGACCCTCGGTGGCATCCGTGAGATGAGCCGTACGCCGGCCGCGGTCTGGGTGGTCGACACCAAGAAGGAGCACCTGGCGGTCGAGGAGGCCCGCAAGCTGCGGATCCCGATCATCGGCATCCTCGACACCAACTGCGACCCCGACGAGGTCGACTTCCCGATCCCGGGCAACGACGACGCCATCCGCGCCGTCGGCCTGCTCACCCGGGTGGTTGCCGACGCCGTGGCCGAGGGGCTCATCGCCCGCTCCGGCACCCGCGCCGGCGACGACACCGCCGAGGCCGTCGGTGCCGAGGAGCCGTTGGCCGAGTGGGAGCGCGAGCTCCTCGGCGGTGACGCCGAGCAGGCCGCCGAGGCCGCCACCGGCTCGCCGGCCGATGCCGTGGAGGCTGCGTCCGAGGCAACAGGCGCCTCCACCGAAGGCACCGCCACCCCGGTCGAGACCGACGTGACCGAGGACCTCACCGAGACGATCGGCGAGTCCGTCGACGCGCCCGCTGCCGAGGCTCCCGCTGCCGAGGCTCCCGCTGCCGAGGCTCCGGCCACCGACGAGGCTCCGGCCACCGACGAGGCTTCGGCCACCGAGGCCGCCGACGACGCCACGGCCTGAGCCACCCCACCAGGACAACAGGAAGAAGAAGCGAACCGACATGGCCAACTTCTCCGCAGCCGACGTCAAGAAGCTCCGTGAGCTCACCGGCGCCGGGATGATGGACTGCAAGAAGGCGCTCGAGGAGACCGACGGCGACATCGACAAGGCGATCGAGCTGCTCCGCGTCAAGGGCGCCGCCAAGGCCGCCAAGCGTGGCGCCGAGCGCGAGGCGACCGCCGGTCTCGTCGCGCACGCCCCCGGCGTCCTGGTCGAGCTCAACAGCGAGACCGATTTCGTGGCCAAGAACGACGACTTCGTCGCCACCGCCCAGAAGATCGCCGACGCGGCCTCAGCGGCCGGCGTCGACGACCTGGAGGCGCTCAAGGCGGTCGAGCTCGACGGCCAGACCGTCGGCGACGTCGTCGAGGGCCTCGCGGTCTCCATCGGCGAGAAGATCGAGCTCGGCCGCTACGTGCGCTTCGACGGTGACGTGGTCGCCTACATGCACAAGCGGGCGGCAGACCTGCCGCCGGCCGTCGGCGTGCTCGTGGAATACACCGGCGACGCCGACGCGGCGCGCGGTGCGGCGATGCAGATCGCCGCGATGCGTCCGCAGTACCTCACCCGTGAGGACGTGCCCACCGACGTCGTCGCCAAGGAGCGGGAGATCGCCGAGCAGACCTCGCGCGAGGAGGGCAAGCCCGAGCAGGCGATCGCCAAGATCACCGAGGGCCGGCTCAACGGCTTCTTCAAGGACGTCGTCCTGCTCGAGCAGCCGTCGGTCACCGAGACCAAGAAGTCGGTCAAGGCGGTCCTCGACGAGGCCGGCACCACACTGACGCGCTTCGCGCGCATCGAGGTCGGAGCCTAGGACCCCTGACCGATACCCTCACCCCGACACCTCACAGGAGAAGGAGGGCCGCCCAGTGCCCGGCTACCAGCGAGTCCTGCTGAAGCTCTCCGGTGAGGTGTTCGGGGGAGGGAAGGTCGGCGTGGACCCCGACGTCGTCCAGGACATCGCCCGCGAGATCGCGGCGGTGACCGCCGCGGGCGCGCAGATCGCAGTGGTCACCGGCGGCGGCAACTTCTTCCGGGGCTCGGAGCTGCAACAGCGCGGCATGGACCGCGTGCGCGCGGACTACATGGGCATGCTCGGCATCGTCATGAACAGCCTCGCGCTCCAGGACTTCCTCGAGCGGATGGGCATCGAGACCAGGGTGCAGACCGCCATCACGATGGGCCAGGTGGCCGAGCCCTACGTCCCGCGCCGGGCCATCCGGCACATGGAGAAGGGCCGGGTCGTCATCTTCGGCGCCGGCATGGGGCTGCCGTTCTTCTCCACCGACACGGTGGCGGTGCAGCGCGCCCTGGAGACGCGGTGCGACGTCGTGCTCGTGGCCAAGAGCGGAGTCGACGGCGTCTACAGCGCCGATCCGCACGTCGACCCGACGGCCACCAAGTTCGACGAGCTGACCTACGACGAGGCGATCTCCCGCGACCTTCGGATCATGGACCAGACCGCGTTCACGCTGTGCAGCGAGAACAAGCTGCCCATGATCGTGTTCGGGATGGAGACCGAGGGCAACATCCTCCGGGCCGTGCAGGGTGAGAGGATTGGCACCCTCGTCAGCGCCGGCTGACGACCGGCAGGACCCGACGGAGCAGGACAGGGAGCAGTGGTGATCGACGACATCCTCCACGAGGCCGACGACAAGATGGACAAGTCGGTCGAGGCCGCCCGCGAGGAGTTCGCGGCGATCCGGGCCGGCCGGGCCCACCCGAGCATGTTCAGCAAGATCCTCGTCGACTACTACGGCACCCCGACGCCGCTGCAGCAGCTCGCGTCGTTCACCGCCCCCGAGGCCCGGATCATCCTGATCCAGCCCTACGACATGGGCGCGATGTCCAACATCGAGAAGGCGGTCCGCGACTCCGACCTGGGCGTCAACCCCTCCAACGACGGCAAGCTCCTGCGCTGCGTGTTCCCGGAGCTCACCGAGGAGCGCCGCAAGGAGTACATCAAGGTCGCCCGCCACAAGGCCGAGGAGGGCCGGGTCGCGGTCCGCAACCTGCGGCGTACGGCGAAGCACGGGCTGGAGAAGCTCGAGAAGGACGGCGAGGTCGGCAAGGACGACGTCACCGGCGCCGAGAAGCGGCTCGACGCCATGACCAAGAAGCACACCGACGCCATCGACGAGATGCTCAAGCACAAGGAAGCCGAGCTCCTCGAGGTTTGATCACCCCACGAGACTCCGCGCTCCTCCGCTGCGCTGACCCGCACGGAGTCCCGCGGGGACCCCGAGAACCATGACCACCACCCAGCCGACTCCGGCCAAGGACCACGGCCGGGCCGGTCGGGACCTGAAGGCCGCCTTCGGCTCGGCCATCGTGCTGCTGGGCGCGGTCGGCCTGTCGCTGTTCTTCTGGAAGCCGGCGTTCATCGTGATCGTGGCCGCCGCGGTCTGCGTCGCGGTCTGGGAGCTCCACAAGGGGCTGCTCGCCAAGGAGATCGACATCCCCGAGCAGCCCCTGATGCTGGGCGGCGTCGTGATGGTGGTCGTTGCCTACGTCTGGGGCGCCCCCGCCCTCGCCTCGGCGACCGCGGTGAGCGGGCTGGCCACGATGCTCTGGCTGCTGCGCCGGGGCATCAACGGCTACGTCCAGAACGCCACCGCCGCCATCTTCACGCTGTTCTACGTGCCGTTCCTCGGCTCGTTCGTCGCGCTGATGCTGGCCGAGGGCGGCCGCACCGGCGCCGGCCTCGACGACGACGGCGTCGCGGGGATCATCGCCTTCATCGTGGTCACCATCGCCTCCGACATCGGGGGCTACGTCGCCGGGGTGCTCTTCGGCCGGCACCCGATGGCTCCGGTCATCTCGCCGAAGAAGTCCTGGGAGGGCTTCGCCGGGTCGGTCCTGTTCACGGTCGGGGCCGGGATCGCGCTCGTCGTCCTGCTGCTCGACGGCGACTGGTGGGTCGGCGTCGCCCTCGGCCTGATCGCCGTGGTGATGGCCACCCTCGGCGACCTGTGCGAGTCGGTGATCAAGCGCGACCTCGGCATCAAGGACATGAGCCAGGTCATCCCTGGCCATGGCGGCCTGATGGACCGGCTGGACTCGCTGCTGGCGACCATCGCGCCGATCTGGTTGCTGCTCCACTACGCCGTGTTCACCTGATTCCCGTGACGCCCACGGCCTACGATCGAGGTGATGACCACCGAAAAGCCGACGGTCGAGGACGTCGAGGAGACGTCCCCGGACACCGAGGCGAGCCCGGAGCCGCCGGACGACGAGCCGGCCGGCCCGAGCTGGTGGCACCGCGACCACCCGACGTTCACCGCGCTGACCGGGTTCTTCACCGGGCTGCTCTTCGTGGCGCTCGTGCCCGCGACGTACGTCGCGGTGCTCAGCCTCATGTTCGACAACCAGAAGGTCGAGGACCTCTTCCCGTTCGTCCTCGTGACCCTGGTCGTCCCCTTGGCCCTGGTGGTCAACCAGCGCACCCGCCGGTTCGGCACCTACTTCTGGATCGGGATCGTGCTGACCGCCGTCGTCGTGGTCGGCGTGGCCGCTCTGGTGCTGTGGTACCTCGTCGACCACCAGACGTGACGGCTCCGAGCTGATGTTCGAGCCGACCCCGCTCCCGCTCGTCTTCGACGCGCCCAAGGGGCGCCGCAAGCCGCCTCGCCACCTCGCGGACCTGGCCATGGAGGAGCGGCTGGAGCTGGCGAAGGAGGCCGGGCTGCCGGCGTTCCGCGCTCGCCAGCTCTCCGCGCACTACTTCCAAAGGCTGGTCGACGACCCCGCACAGATGACCGACCTGCCCGCGGCCCAGCGTGACGAGCTGGTCGAGACGTTCCTGCCTGAGCTGATGACGCCGCTGCGCACCCTCGAGGCCGACCGCGGCACCACCCGCAAGACGTTGTGGAAGCTGTTCGACGGCGCCCTGGTCGAGTCGGTGCTGATGCGCTACCCCGACCGGGTCACGATGTGCGTCTCGAGCCAGGCGGGCTGCGGGATGGCCTGCCCGTTCTGCGCAACCGGTCAGGGCGGGCTGCAGCGCAACATGTCCACCGCCGAGATCGTCGAGCAGGTGCTGGCCGGGGCCCGGGCCCTCGACTCGGGCGAAGTGCCGGGCGGCCCGGGACGGGTCTCCAACGTCGTCTTCATGGGCATGGGGGAGCCGCTGGCCAACTACAAGGCGGTGATCGGCGCCGTACGCCGCCTCACCGACCCCGCACCGGACGGCCTCGGCATGTCCGCCCGCGGCGTCACGGTGTCGACGGTCGGCCTGGTGCCCCGGATGCGGCAGCTGGCCGACGAGGGCGTCCCGGTCACGCTGGCCCTCAGCCTGCACGCGCCCGACGACGAGCTGCGCAACGAGCTGGTGCCGATCAACACCCGCTTCTCCGTGGCCGAGACGGTCGAGGCGGCGTGGTCCTACGCCGAGCGGACCAGGCGCCGGGTCTCCATCGAGTACGCCATGATGCGCGGCATCAACGACCAGGCCTGGCGTGCCGACCTGCTCGCGGACGTGCTCCACGCCCACGGCGACTGGGGCTGGGTGCACGTCAACCTGATCCCGCTCAACCCCACGCCCGGCTCGAAGTGGACCGCCTCCGACCCGGCCGACGAGCGCGAGTTCGTCCGCCGCCTCGAGGCGAAGGGCATCCCCACGACCGTGCGCGACACCCGCGGCCGCGAGATCGACGGCGCCTGCGGCCAGCTCGCGGCCACGGAGGGTTAGGGCGACGGGTCACCCGTCCAGCAGCTGCGCTGCCTCGTCGACGGTGTCGACGAGGTGCACGCGGTCCTCCATCGGCCGGCCCCGGGCGAGCGAGCGCAGCAGCGGCCACGCCGGCAGCGTCTCGGTCCAGTAGGTGCGGCCGACCAGCACCATGTCGGCAACCGAGGACTCATCGGCGTAGTAGTTCTCGCAGCCGTCCTGGAAGA
>NZ_DASUFR010000232.1:0-7058 GCF_036274455.1 Nocardioides sp.
GGTGCTGCGCGGCCGTGGACCGGCGGGACGGGGCTGCGCGTCGCTAAAAGCGCGGCGTGGCGCGGGCAGCGCGAGGTGACCACGCTGGGAGCAGCCGCCCGCGACACGGCGTCGCCTGTCGGCGCGCAGCCCCGGCCCGCCGGCGCCGCGGCCGCCCGCGGTGCCACGAACGCAGACCCAGACCCAACCCCCACTAACCTCAGGTTCGTGCCTGACCTGCTCTTCCTTGCCGGCATGGGGCGGTCCGGCACCACCGCGCTGCTGGAGGTGTTCAGCGCACACGCGGACATCGCACTGGGCGTCGAGCGCTACAAGCGGCTCTACCCGCGCGATGACCAGCCGGTGACGGCGGCGCTGTTCGAGGAGCAGCGGTTCTTCGACTTCGGCGACGGGTTCACCAACCTGACGCCGGAGCATGCGCCTGAGTGGGCGCCGCACTACGAGGCGATGCGCGCCAAGTGGGCCACGGCGCGCTACGTCGGCGACAAGATGGTCGCGATCCGGCTCCAGCACGTGTGGGCGACACTGCCCGACGCGCGGTTCGTGTGCATCGTGCGGGACCTCGAGCCGGTGGCGGCGAGCTGGGAGGCCCGCGCCCGCAACCCCGACGACCACGGCTGGGACGCCGAGTCCGACGCCACCAAGGCGGTGGCCGCGTGGAACCGCTCGCTGCGCCGGGTCCGGCGCGCCGTCAAGCAGCGTCCCGACCGGGCCGTGGTCGTGGAGTACGACCGGTTCTTCGGCGACCCCGTCGGGGCGAGCCTCGACCGGGTGCTCTCCTGGCTGGGCGTCGACCGGTCGCCGGAGATCGACGCGGCCTTCGCCGCCGTGCACCGGCAGTACGTCGAGAAGGTGGCGCCCAAGGCCCGCACCCTCTCTCCCGGCGTCCAGGCCTTCCTCGACGAGCACGCCGAGCGGGACGTGTGGCGAGAGGTGACCTCAGGGCTGGCCCTGTAGCCGCTCCATCTGGTCCGCGACCACCGACTCGCGCGCACCACCCTCCGCGCGGAGCCCGAGCACGACCCCGGCCCGGTCCTCCTCGGACCGGTTCTGGCTCAGTTTCCGCTTGCCCTCCACCCGCTCGATCGCCAGCTCGAGCCCGACGATCGCGCGCAGCTGCTTCTCGACGTACGTCGCCGGCGCGTCGGACACCGCCCACGGGGCGGGCCGGCCCGACTCGTGCTCCTCGGTCAGGAGGGTGACCGCCCGGCGGAGCCAGGCGGGGTCCTCGTGGCGGCGCACCCGGCCGGTCAGCTGGACCGCCGAGTAGTTCCAGGTCGGCACCACCCGGCCGTGCTCGGCCTTGGTGGCGTACCACGCCGGGGAGACGTAGGCCTCCGCGTCGGTGACGACCACCAGCGCAGGCACATCGGTGTCGGCCGGGACCGAGCGCCAGTGCGGGTTGGCCCGGGCGACGTGCATGACCAGGCGGTCGTCCTCCCAGACCACGGGCAGCCTGGTCGCGAGCGGGTAGCCGTCCTCCCCGACCGTCACCAGCTCGCCGGCGCCTATCGCGCCGACCATGGCCCGGATCGCTCCCTCGTCCTCCAGGGCGTTGAACCGCGGCACGTACACGACCTCATCCTCCCCCGGAGGACGACACCGCGGGAGACAGGTCGTCGTCGTGGGCGATCAGGCTGAGCTGGCGCCAGATCAGGACCACGAACAGCGCCGACCCGACGAAGGCGAACCAGAACGGTGCGGTCACCCCCCACCGCTGCGCGATGACGCCACCGATGCCGGCCCCGACCACGAGCCCGCCGTACACGCCCATGAGGTTGACCGCGCCGACCCGGCCCATCAGCTCGCTGGGCACCGCGCGCTGCCGGACGGTGATCGACGTCGTGCCCCAGATGAACGCGTGCGCCCCGAAGACGAAGAACACCGGCAGCGCGACCCACGGCGAGGAGGTGCTGGCCAGGATGAGGTGGGTCAGGGTCTCGATGACGAGCCCGATCCGCATCAGGTCGCCGAGGCTGATCCGCCGGGTCAGCCAGCCGTAGGCCAGGGTGCCGAGGAGGCCGCCGAGCGCCTGCACCGTGGTGATCAGCCCGAACCCCACGCTGCCGAGCCCGAGGTGCCGGGTGGCGTAGAGGACCAGCACCGACCAGGCGGCCCCGAAGGTGACGTTGAAGATCAGGATCGTCAGCACGAGGGTGCGCACCGCCGCGTGGTGCATGGTCCACCGGATCCCCTCGATGATGTCGTGCCAGACCGGCCGCTCCTCCTCGGGCGAGCGCTTGTGCGGGGGCAGCCGGAGCCGCGCGATGAGCAGCACGGCCAGGACCACCAGCGCGGCCTGGGTGACGAACGGCACGAACTGGCCCACCGTGAACAGGAACGCTCCGATCGGGGGTGCCACCAGCTGGTTGATGGTCACGAACCCGGCCATGAGGCGGCTGTTGCCGACCGTCAGGTCGTCCTTGGTCACCAGCATCGGCAACAGGGTGCTCGTGGTGTTGTCGGCGAACACCTCGGCCGTGCCGAGCAGGAACATCGCCACCAGCACCAGCCCGATCGACGCGGTGTCGAGGGCGATCGCGGCGGCCAGCAGGACCAGGACGCCGACCCGCAGCGAGTCGACGACGACGATGATCAGCCGCCGGTCCAGCCGGTCGGTGATCGCGCCGGCCCACAGCCCGAACAGCAGCGGCGGCAGCCACTGCAGGAGCGCGGCCAGCGCGACGAGGAACTCGTGGTCGGTCTTCGAGGCGACCAGCAGCGGGCCCGCCGCCAGCGCGATCCCGTCACCGGCGTTGCTCGTCCACGACGACGCCAGCAGCAGCCGGAAGCCCCGCCCCAGACGTGGCGGCGCGAGAACGTCGAGGAGGCGGTGGGTCACGAGCACGGCAGGCTAGCGCCGGGCCCTCCCCCGTTTCACCTGGTTTCCCGGCGGGAGCCGGCAGCACCAGGCAGCTGAGGGGGTGCCTGTCAGGCGGGCTGCATCTCCTGCATGCGGGGAGCGGTCTCGACCAGGAGCTCCTCGGCCCGAGCGGCCACGAGCTTGTCGTTCTCCTCGCTGAGCCGGAGCACGAGGGCCTCCAGCTCGCTCACCCGCGCCCGCAGCCGACTGTTCTCGGCGGCAAGCCGGGGGTCACGCAGGTCGCTGTTCATGTAGCCGATCAGCGCCTTGGCCATATGGTGAAACCTTCCGGGTGATCGAAGGGTGCTGCTTCGAATCTGGATCCGGGTGGCGGAACCGTCTTCAAGAGTCCCACTCCACGGGCCTCTGGTCAATGTCCGAGCGCGGGGCCTGAGCCTGCGAGGACCCCGATCAGCGAGGAGGTTGAGGAGCGTCGGCGCGGACCGAGCCTGCGAGGGCCGCGCGACGCGTCTCGAAACCCCGTGCCGTACCGGCCGCTCGCCGCCGCGGCGGTCGCTGGCAGACCGGGCAGAAGTACGACGACCGGTTCATGAACGCCACCCGCCGCATCGGCGCTCCGCACCGGTCGCACGGCTCCCCCTCCCGCCCGTAGGCGTGCAGCGACCGGTCGAAGTAGCCGGACTCGCCGTTGATGTTGACGTAGAGGGCGTCGAAGGACGTGCCGCCCTGGCCGAGGGCCTCGTTCATGACGTCGCGGGCGTGGGCGAGCAGCTCGCGCACCTGCGCGCGGGTGAGCCGGTCGCCGGCCCGCTCCCCGTGCAGCCGGGCCCGCCACAGGGCCTCGTCGGCGTAGATGTTGCCGACGCCCGAGATGAGGTTCTGGTCGAGCAGCTGCCGCTTGATGCCGGAGGAGCGCCTGCGGACCTTGGCGACGAATGCGTCGTCGTCGAACTCGGGATCGAGCGGGTCGCGGGCGATGTGGGCGATCTCCGGCGGCAGCTCGGCTCCGCCCGCCGACACCGACAGGCCGCCGAACATCCGCTGGTCGACGAAGCGCAGCTCCCAGTCCTTGTCCTGAGGAGGCGAGGGACGAGCCGTCTCGAAGGGGTCGGCCGCGCCCTCGAGCCCGATCCGGACGCGGAGGTGCCGCTCGGGCACGGCGTCCTTGGGCTGGACCAGGAGCTGGCCGCTCATCCCGAGGTGGCCGAGGAGCGCGTCACCGTTGTCGAGGGGCAGCCAGAGGTACTTCCCCCGGCGCCGCGCGTCCTCGATCCGGCGGCCGGCCAGGGCGGCGGCGAAGCCGGCCGGACCGCGGGGGTCGCGCCGCACCGGCCGGGGGTGCAGCACCTCGACCGCGGTGATCGTGGCGCCGAGGACGTGCCGGGCCAGGCCGGCGCGGACCACCTCGACCTCGGGCAGCTCGGGCATCGGGTGGCAGCTAGCTGTTGTGGGAGGAGTCGGCCTCGTCGGCGGCGGCCTCCTCGACGGCCGCGTCGACGGCCGCGTCGATCGGATCGGCGATGCCGAGCCCGGTCGCGATATCGCCGTACGCCGTCTCCGCGGCGGCCTGCTCGGCCTCCTTCTTGGAGCGGCCGATGCCGTTGCCGTAGAGCCGGCCGGCCACCCGCACCTGGGCGGTGAACTTCTTCATGTGGTCGGGGCCCTCGTCCTCGATGATGTACTCGGGGACGCCCAGACCGTGCTCGGCGGCCAGCTCCTGGAGCGAGGTCTTCCAGTCCAGCCCGGCGCCGAGCGCCGAGGCCGCCTCGATGAGCGGGTCGAAGAGCCGGTGCACGACCTGGGAGGACACCTCGATGCCGCCGCTGAGGTGGACCGCTCCGATCACGGCCTCGACGGTGTCGGACAGGATCGATGCCTTGTTGCGGCCCCCGGTGGTCTCCTCGCCGCGGCCGAGCTTGACGTGCTCGCCGAGGCCGATGCTGCGGCCGACCTCGGCCAGCGCCCGCGCGTTGACGACCGCGGCGCGCAGCTTGGCCAGCCGGCCCTCGGACAGGTCGGGATGGGTGAGGTAGAGGGTCTCGGTGACGACGACGCCGAGCACGGAGTCGCCGAGGAACTCCAGCCGCTCGTTGGTCGGGAGGCCGCCGTTCTCGTAGGCGTAGGAGCGGTGGGTGAGGGCGCGCTCGAGCAGCTCGGGGTCGAGTTCCGGGTCCCCGAGTGCTCCGCGAAGCTGCCTGTAGTCAGACAGCGGAGTGTTGCTCAGCGGACTGCTCAGCGGTCGCTGCGGATCAGAGAACCTGGCGACGGTCGTTGCGCGCGCCGTACTGGCCGCAGTTGCCGCACGCACGGTGGGGCAGGTGCTTCGCACCGCACGCCGGGTTGGCGCAGGTGACCAGCGTGGGTGCCGTGGTCTTCCAGGCCGAGCGACGGTGGCGCGTGTTGCTGCGCGACATCTTCCGCTTCGGGACAGCCATGGTGATCTCTCTCTCAGTTCTGCTCGGTCCGGCCGGTCTTGTCAGGGCCAGCGAGGTCGGCCAGGGCCGCCCACCGCGGGTCGATCGCCGCGTCGTGCTGGTGGCCCGGGTCGTCGGCCAGGCGCACCCCACACTCGGGGCACAGGCCGGGACAGTCCTCCTCACACAGCGGCTGGAACGGCAGTGCGAGCACCACCGCGTCCCGCAGCAGGGGCTCCAGGTCGACCAGGTCGTCCTGCAGCGTGCTGACCCCGTCGTCCTCCGATTCGGGGAGGGCGTGGTCCTCGTAGACGAACAGCTCCTGGAACCTCACGTCGATCTCGTCCGTGATCGGTTCCAGGCACCGCACGCACTCCCCCGTGAGGGTGGCCTGCGCAGTCCCGGTGACCAGCACCCCCTCCATGACCGCCTCGAGGCGCAGGTCGAGCTCGACCGGCGACCCCTCGGGGACCTGGAGGACTTCGATGCCAAGATCTGCCGGCGCGGGCACCGTCCGCGACAGTTCACGCTGGGACCCCGGGCGGCGGCCGAGCTCGCGAGTGTCGAGCACGAGCGGCGCTCTCGGGTCCAGGCTGTTCAACTGTCACTTCCGGTATCCGGCAGGTAGATCCAACGCAGAATCGTACGCGGGCCGAGCTCCACCGGCCAAATGTCCGGAGAAGGAGCGGTCGGGCGGGAACCCGCAGGTCAGGGGTCGGATCGGGTGTGGCGGGCGTGGAGCTACTCGACCGGGCGGGCCGCCAGCTTCTCCAGCAACGGCCCCAGCACGAACTCCGGGACCAGGCCCGACACGTCGCCGCCGAACGCCGCGACCTCCTTGACCAGGCTCGAGGCCAGGAACGACCACTCCGGGCTGGTCGGCACGAAGACGGTCTCGATCCGGGTGAGCGAGGCGTTCATCTGCGCCATCTGCAGCTCGTACTCGTAGTCGCTGACCGCGCGGAGCCCCTTCACGATCGCGGTCGCTTCCTGCTGCTGGCAGAACGTCGTGAGGAGCCCGGTGAAGCCGGCCACGCTGACGTTGGGCAGCGCCGCGGTGGCCTGCTCGAGCATGCCGATCCGCTCCTCAGGGGAGAAGAGGCGGTTCTTGGACTTGTTCACGCCGACCGCGACGATCACCTCGTCGAACAGCGACGCCGCCCGCTCGACGATGTCGAGGTGGCCGTTGGTGACCGGGTCGAAGGATCCCGGGCAGACCGCCTTCTTCACGACGCGTGACCGTACCAAAGGGTCGTCTCGCCGTAGCGCTTGCTGCGCCCGGCCTCGATCCCCTTCGGCCAGGTGGGCTCCGGGCTGCGGGACGACCGCTCGACGACGAGCATCGCGCCCGGCACCAGCCAGTCCTGGGCGATGAGCAGCTCCAGGTCGCCCCCGACGGTGACGTCGTCCAGCGGGTAGGGCGGATCCATGAACACGACGTCGTAGGGCGCCGGCGGCGGCTTGGTCAGCACCGCCGACACCGGGACCGTCACGACCTCGGCCTTGAGGAACCCGAGCGTCTTCGCGTTCTGCTCGATCAGCCGGGCCGTCCGCCGGTCCGACTCGACCAGCGTCACCACCCCGGCGCCGCGGGACCACGCCTCGAGCCCGACCGCACCCGAGCCGGCGTACAGGTCGAGGAAGCGCAGCCCCTGGAGGGACCCGCACCACGCCTCGATGCTCGAGAACAGCGCCTCTCGCACCCGGTCGGTGGTCGGGCGCGTCATGGGGCCGGACGGCGTCGACAGCCGCCGTCCTCCCGCGCTCCCGCCGATGATGCGGGTCATGGAGGGACGATAGTGCCAGGGCGTTCCCTAGGA
>NZ_DASUFR010000233.1:0-34508 GCF_036274455.1 Nocardioides sp.
CCCACGTCGTTGCCGTGCGCTCGCGCACGCCCAACGCAACCGCACACCAACCGAAAGGAAGCATCATCATGAACCACAGGACCCTCACCCCGCTCCTGACCGCCACGGCCGCCGCCGTGCTGACCGCCGTAGGGCTTCCCGGCGCCGCCTCGGCGCACGGAGCCCGCCCGGTCGGCCACGTCTACGAGGCCACCAACGCCGCCTCGGGCAACGGCATCGGGATCTTCGACCGGTACGCCGACGGCACCTTGGAACCCGCCGGCGTCGTCCCGACCGGTGGTCTGGGAGCCGGCGCCTCCCTGCACTCCCAGGGCGGCCTCGCCCGGGACGGCCACCTGATCTTCGCGGTGAATGCAGGCGACGACACCGTGTCGGCGCTCTACGCCGGCCCCCGCGGGCTCGAGCTGCGCGACACGGTCAGCAGCCACGGTGACTTCCCCGTCAGCGTCACGGTGCGCGACGGGATCGGCTACGTGCTGAACCAGAACAGCGACACCATCAGCGCCTTCCGCTACGAGCGCGACGGCGACCTCCGCGCGATCCCACAGTCCACCCGCAGCCTCACCCCGAACCCCGCCGGCGGGATCACGGACGCGGCGCAGGTCTCGTTCGCTCCCGACGGGCGCACGATCGTGGTGACCGAGAAGGCGTCGAACACCATCGACACCTTCGCCGTCAGGCACGGGCTGGCGACAGCCGCGACCCCGCACCGGGCCGCGGGTACGACGCCGTACGGCTTCGACTTCGACCGCGCAGGCCACGCGATCGTGTCCGAGGCCGCGTCCGGGTCCGCATCGTCATACGGTCTCCAGCCGTTCCGGACGATCACTGCGGCACTAGCCGACACGCAGCGGGCAGCGTGCTGGCTGGTCGTGGCCCGCGGGCACGCCTTCGTCGTGAACGCGGCGAGCGCCTCGGTCTCCAGCTACGCCATCGGTCCCGACGGGTCGCTCACCCTGCGCCAGGCCGTGGCCGGGACCGCTTCGGCAGGCGCCACCGACGCGGCGGTGTCGCCGGACCAGCGCACGCTGGCCGTCCGTCTCGCCGACGGCTCGGTGCAGACCTGGAAGATCAACGGTGACGGGTCACTGACCAGTGTCGGCACCGCCGCCGCCTCCGCCATCGGGTCCGCCGGCCTCGTCGCCGACTGACCCACGGCGGTCGAGGGGCGCCCCGGGCCGGGGCGCCCCTCGGTGTTCACCTCGCCACCCGGCCGCGCCGACCGTCCGGTGCTGTGACGTCCGGGCCCCGGCAAGAGCTGGCTGCTCGACGAACCGCCAGGACGCCGCGGTCAGGGCCAGCGCGGCGGGGATCGCGACCATCGCCGTCGCGAGCGGCCCGAGCCAGAGACCCGCCGTGTAGAGCGCCGGGAAGTGCCACAGGTAGAGGCCGTACGAGCGGCGGCCCAGCAGGACCAGCGGCGGCCACTCCAGCCACCCGAGCCCGGGTCCACGGGTCGCGGCCCAGATCGCCGTCGCGGTCAGCACGGCCACCACCTGCGGAAGCAGGTAGGTCCTGGCCGGCGTGCTCATCGTGGCCGCCAGCAGCGGCGGAAGGGCCAGGCTGAGGGCAGCCACCGACGGCAGCGACGGGGCGGGCCTGGACCGATGGATCAGCCACGCCAGGAGGCACCCCACCAGCAACGGCATGGCCCGGGTGTCCGAGCCGTAGTAGGTGTGCAGCCACATCCCGGCACCCTTGAAGGCGAGCGGAAGCAGGGCCGTGCCCACGACGGCGGCGATCAGCGCCCGGGGTTGCCAGCGCGCTGGGAGGCAGTTGACCGCCAGGAACACCAACGGCCAGACGAGGTAGAACTGCTCCTCGACGGCCAGCGACCACGTGTGCCCGAGCGGGTCGTACACACCCCCGGTCGCCACGGCGACCCAGTTGCCGGTGTAGGTGAGCGCGCCGAGGTAGACGACCGGGTGGACGAACCGCGGGATGAGCAGTCCGAGCAGGCCGACGACGGCGAGCAGCACGAGCAGCGCCGGCATCAGCCTTCGTGCGCGGCGTACGACGAAGGCTCGGAGGTCGATGCTGCCCGTCCGATCGTGCTCCGCGAGCAGCAGTGCGGTGATGAGGAACCCGGACAGGGTGAAGAAGCTCGTCACGCCGGCAGCCCCGAGGAAGTGGGCGGGCGAGCTGGGCACGGAGGCGTGTGCCACGACCACGAGCGCGACCGCCGTGCCGCGAATGCCGTCGAGAGCCGGGCGCCTGCCCAGCCGCCACGAGACGGCAGCGCCCATCGGTCGACCGCGTCCCGGGGCACGGCGACGCTGGTCGGTCTCCACTCTTCTCCCCGTCGGCATCTTGTGGTGCGACGGCGAAGTTAGCTTCCGGACTGCCTCGGTGTGGGCGCCTTGGTCCCGCACTCACCCGTGCGTGTGAGCCCGAACGGGTGAGCCTCGGCGCCGCACCCATCCCTGACCCGCAAGCAGCGGGGCAGGGGTGGGCGGTCAAGAGCCAGGCACCGGGGCGTTCATGTCGGACTGGATCTCGCTCGGGGTGAGTGCGCGGTTGTAGACGCGGACCTCGTCGATCAGCCCGTTGAAGTACTCGCCGTAGGGCTGGTTGCCGCCGATCCACAGCGGGTTGTTCGTCGTCTGGATCGCGCCGGTGGTCGCCTTGGTGGCCACCTGGGTGCCGTTGACGAACAGCCGCTGCGTGGTGCCGTCGTAGCTGAAGGCGATGTGGGTCCAGGCGTTGACCGGGCTGGCCGTGGTGCCTGTGACATAGGAGTCGCCGGTGCCGAACGTGCCGCCACCCGAGGGCCGCAAGGCCCCGGTCGAGTTGCTGCCGTTGAGGAAGTAGGCGTCGGTCTGCTTCTGCAGGATGGTCCGCCAGCCGCTCTGGTTGGCCGCCGGGTTGATCCAGGCCGACAGGGTCACCCCCGTGGTCACGTCGAGCGAGGCCGAGTCGGCAATCCTGACCACGCTGCTCGAGCCGTTGAAGCTCAGGGCGCCTCCGAACCTGCCCTGCGTGGACCAGCCGGCACCGGTCACGGTCCCGACGTTGCCGTTGCCGGAGCCGTCGGCGGTGGTGCCGCCGCTCCCCTCGTTGAACCCCCAGGCCCCGACCAGCCCCGGCGGTGGAGCCGAGGCGTCCAGCGTGGTGCCCGAGGCGATCGTCGAGTACGGCCCGAGGTTCCCGGCCGCGTCGACGGCCCGCACCTGGTAGCGGTAGGTCGTCAGGGCGGTGAGCCCGGTGTCGCTGAACGACGTGCCGCTCGCCGTCCCCACCTGGCCGAAGTCGGTGCAGGACGTGCCCTGGCAGCGCTCGACCCGGTAGCCGGTGACCCCGACGTCGTCGGTGGCGGCCGTCCAGCTCAGGCCCATCACCGTCGAGCCACCCGCCGTGGCGGTCACCCCCGTCGGCGCCGACGGCGGCGTCGTGTCCGGCGCGGCCTGTGTCGCCGCAGTGACGATCGACGAGTAGGAGCTCAGGTTCCCCGCAGCATCGGTCGCCCGGACCCGGAAGCGGTAGGTGGTCGCGGGCGTCAGACCGGTGTCGCTGTAAGAGTTGGCGGTCGGTGTGCCCACCTGGGCCCAGGTGGTGCAGCCGGCGCCCTGGCAGCGCTCGACCCGATAGCCGGTCACGCCGACGGCATCCGTCGACGCCGTCCAGCCCAGGTCGATCCGGGACGTGCTGACCACCGTCGCCGCGAGTGCTGTCGGAGCCGTCGGCGCCGTGGTGTCGGGCGCGAGGGTGGCCCGGTTCACGATGGCGGAGTAGGCACTCAGGTTGCCGGCCGCGTCGACCGCACGCACGCGGTAGCGGTAGGTGGTGTTCTGGGTCAGGCCGGTGTCGCTGTACGACGTCGTCGTCGGCGTCGCCACCTGGGCCCACGAGGTGCAGCTCGCACCCTGGCAGCGCTCGAGCCGGTAGCCGGTCACTCCGACGTTGTCGGTCGACGCGGTCCAGCCGAGATCGATCCGCGTGGTGCCGACCGCGGTGGCCGTCAGCCCCGTCGGGGCCGAAGGCGCGGTCGTGTCCGGCGCGGCGGGCGTCGTTGCGGGAACGATCGAGGAGTAGTCGCCGAGGTTGCCCGCAGCGTCGACGGCCCGCACCTGGTAGCGGTACGTCGTCGAGGCAGCGAGGCCGGTGTCGCTGAACGTGACCCCGGCCGGTGTCCCGACCTGCGCGAAGTTCGTGCACGCCGCACCCGTGCACCGCTCCACGCGATAGCCGGCCACCCCGACGTCGTCGGTGGAGGCGGTCCACCCCAGGTCGATCCGCGTCGCGCTGACCGCCGTGGCTGTGAGCCCGGTCGGCGCCGACGGCGGAGATGTGTCGGGGACCGCAGGGGTCGCCGTCGTGACGATCGACGAGTAGGCGCCGACGTTGCCCGCGGCATCGACCGCGCGCACCCGGTAGCGGTAGGTCGTGCCGGCGGACAGGCCGGTGTCGCTGAACGCGGTCCCGGTCGGTGTCCCCACCTCGGCGAATGCCGTGCACCCCGTCCCCTGGCAGCGCTCGACCGAGTAGCCGGTGACGCCGACGTTGTCGGTCGAGGCGGTCCAGCCGAGGTCGATCCGGGACGTGCTGACCGGTGTGGCCGTGAGCCCGGCCGGCGCCGACGGTGCCGTCGTGTCCGGCGCGGCGGGCGTCGTTGCGGGGACGATCGAGGAGTAAGCGCCCAGGTTCCCGGCCGCGTCGACGGCCCGCACCTGGTAGCGGTACGTCGTCGAGCCGGCCAGGCCGGTGTCGCTGAACGTGACGCCGGCCGGTGTCCCGACCTGCGCGAAGTTCGTGCACGCCGCACCGGCGCACCGTTCCACGCGATAGCCGGTCACCCCGACGTTGTCCGTGGAGGCGGCCCATCCCAGGTCGATCCGGGTGGCGTTGACCGGGGTGGCTGCGAGCCCGGTCGGCGCCGACGGCGGAGATGTGTCGCCGCCGCCACCGGCCGGCAGGACACCCATGTTCATGTCGCCCTGGATCTCGCTCTGGCTGAGCGCGCGGTTGTAGACCCGGACGTCGTCGATCAGCCCCTGGAAGTACTCGCCGTAGGGGACGTTCCCGCCGATGAACAGCGGGTTGTCCGTGGCCTGGATGGTGCCGCGGATGTCCCGGGTGGCGACCTGGGTCCCGTTGATCCACAGCCGCTGGATGGTGCCGTCGTAGGTGAGCGCCACATGGGTCCAGGCGTTGACCGTGACGGCCGTCGGGCCGACCACCGTCGAGCCGGACGTCCCGAAGGTCCCGCCACCGGCCGGGCGCAGGGCGCCGGCGCCGCTGCTCGCGTTGAGGTGGTAGGCGTCGCTCTGCTTCTGCATGATGGTCCGCCAGCCGGACTGGCTGACGGTCGGCTTGATCCAGGCCGACAGCGTCATCGCCCCGGCCAGGTCGAGCGACGTCGAGTCCGCGACCCGCACCAGGTTGGTCGTCCCGTTGAAGCTGAGGGCGCCGCCGAACCGGCCGGCGGTGGTCCAGCTCGCGCCGGCGATGGTCCCCTGGTTGCCGTGCCCGGAAGCGTCGTCGACGGTGGTGCCCGCGCCCTCGTCGAACGCCCACGCGCCCACCAGCCCGGGTGGGGTGACCTGGGCCTCCGGGGTGGTGGCCGACGCGATCGAGGTGTAGGCGCCGAGGTTCCCGGCCGCGTCGATCGCCCGGACCTGGTAGCGGTACGTCGTCGCCGGGGTCAGGCCGGTGTCGCCGAACGCCGTCCCGGTCGGTGCTCCCACCTGCGCGAAGTTGGTGCAGGTCGCACCGGCGCAGCGCTCTACGCGATAGCCGCTGACCGCGCCGTTGTCGGTCGCGGCGGCCCAGCTCAGGTCGATGCGGTTCTGGTTGACCGGCGTGGCCGTCAGCGCCGAGGGTGCCGTCGGCGGCGTGGTGTCGTTGCCGACAGGGACGTGGACGCTCGTGGTCGCCTTCAACCCGGTGCTGTCCGTGGCCTCGAGCAGGAGCTCGTAGCTGAAGGTGCCGATGTCGCCGTGGTCCTCGGCGGTGAAGCTGCCGCTGCTGCCGGAGCCCCCCACGAAGGTGTGCACGTGCGAGTTGTGGTGGAGCAGCACCGTCCACTTCAGCGCCGACGGGGGCAGCGGTCCGTCCTCCGGGTCGGTCGCCGACCCCGCGTAGCTGATCACCTGGCCCGGGATCACGCTGGTCCCGTCGACGGGAGCGCTGATCGACGGCACCGGGGGCGTGCTGCCGACGGTCACGTCGACCGTGTCGCTCGACGACGACCCCGACCCGGTGCTCACCGTGAGCTTCGCCGTGTACTTCTTCGGCGTCGCGGTCGTGTAGGTGTGCGACGGGTTGGCCGCCGTCGAGGTCGTCCCGTCACCGAAGTCCCAGAGGTAGGAGAGCGTCTGTCCCGCAGGCGCGCTCGACCCAGCACTCGAGAAGGAGACTGCGAGTGGCGACGGCCCGCTCGTGGGCGTGGCGGAGACCTTGGCGACCGCCCCGTTGTAGCGGATCCGGCGGATCTCCCCCGTCGTGAAGGAGAGGTAGTAGATCAGCCCGTCCGGGCCCTGCACCAGCGAGACAGGGGCCGCGGTGGCGGTGGCGAACGGCTGGACCGAGACCGGCTCGCCGTCGGCGTCGAGGACCACGCGCTTGATGAAGTTGCCCGAGTAGTCGCCGAAGAAGAAGTTGTTGCGGTACTCCGAGGGGTAGGCCGTGCCGCTGTAGATCGGGCCGCCGATCGCCGCAGAGCCGACGCTGTGGTTGTAGGTGTGGAACGGCGGCACGGGGTTGGTGACGGCACCGCACTGCGCCGGGTAGGACTGCTGGAAGGACGGTTGCGGGAGGTTCCCCTCGTAGCACGGCCAGCCGAAGTTGTCCCCCGCGTGTCCGTGGTCGATCTCCTCCCAGGTGTTCCACCCGACGTCTCCGAAGATGATGTGTCCGTTGTCGAGCGTGAACCCGAAGGGGTTGCGGACGCCGTACACCCAGACCTTCGACCGCCAGGAGTTGGTGCCGTCGTAGAACGGGTTGTCCGGCAGCGCGGTCCCGTCGGTCCTGATCCGCAGGATCTTCCCGTTCGGGTTGTCCAGGTCCTGGGCCCGCAGCGAGTCCTGGTTTCCGTCGGAGCCGTCACCCACGCCGAGGAACATCGTCCCGTCGGGCGCGAAGCGGATGGACCCGAGCGTGTGCGAGCCGCCTTCGGAGCCGATGCAGTCGGCGGAGTCGGGCAGTGCGGTGCACGGCGGGGTGCCGACGCTGCCGAGGATCACCGTCTCGCTACCCGCGAGTGCGACATCCGGGTTCGCCGGGTCGGCCTGGACCCGCACGAGCCGCGCGGTCCGCGGCGCGCTGCTGTTGGAGTTGCCGGCGTTCTCGAAGGTGTAGGTCATGTAGATCCGGCCGTTGGTCGTGAACTGCGGGTCGAACGCGAACCCCCAGAAACCACGGTCGTCGAAGGTGTTCACCTTGGCGCTCAGGTCGATGAACGGCGTCGCGAGCAGCTGCCCGTCCTTGACGATCCGGACGACACCGTTCTTCTGCCACACGAACATCCGCCCGTCCGGGGCGAACGCCATGCCGACCAGGGTGAACGGCGGAAGGGTCGCGACCCGCTCGGTGGCGAAGCCGGAGTCAGTGAAGGTGTCGGCGGTCGCCGGTGCTGGGAAGGAGAGCAGCCCTGCGGCGACGACCCCGAGGACCGCAGCCAGGCATCCGGACAACTTGCGACGACGGCGCATCCTCGGGCCTCCTTGCACCTTCGTGCCCTTTGCGAGCACGTGCGGACCCGAGCCCCCGTGCGGTTTCCTGCACTCAACACACTCGGAGAGCGAATCGGAATCCCCCCATTGAGGGATATCCGGGGTGCTGTGTTCGCGGCCTGGAGAACTCGTCAGGAGTCGAGCCAACGTGGACGCGTTCGCACGCGACTGGGGCCTGTCATCCCTAAGCCGGGGGATGAGCGCGCTCCCACCGCGTGGCTAGGTTGGAACGTGGCCCCGTTCGCTGATCCCCCGGGACGGGGCTGGGCGCCTTCGCCTCCATGACCCCATGTGGGGCGAGGGCGATCCCCCAAGTGGGCCATTCCCTCAGCGCGGCAGAGGCATAGGCTTTCAGTAAGTCCGTCGGGGGGGTTGGGGGATCCGAACTCGTACGGACAAAGAACGCCCTCCGCTCTTTCTCTGCGGAGGGCGTTCGTCCGCGGTGACGGCCCGGACCGGTCAGCGGTCCAGATGCCTGGGCGCGTCCGCAGGGCAATTCGCCGGTCCGGCGGGAAACGTTCGGCAACCACTTCCGGCAACCGGCCGCCGCCCGATTTGATGACGCCATCGGCTGTGCACTGGGGGCAGCCGAACAGAGTGGCACAAGGACGCGGCTCGCCCGCGACCTCTCGAAGCAGAACGCCCTCCGCATCAACTGTGCGGAGGGCGTTCGCTATGGGGGGCCTTCAGACTGCCTTGGGGACCATGAGAAGTGCAAGCCGACGGCATCTTGCTGGTCTGGTCCGGTTCACGTACGCCGGGCGGCTCCGGCGCCTCGTCCGAGGACACTCCCAGCGGTCGTGATGGCCCACGGTGATGAACAATCCGGTGTCGCCTCCCGGTCGCCGCTACTAGCCTCGCGGGGGTGGGCCACTCAGTCCTCGCCTTCGTCGTCGCCTCGATCCTGTTCATCCAGGTCCCGGGGCCGAGCCTGCTGTTCACGATCGGGCGGGCGCTGACCGTCGGGCGCTCGGAGGCGCTGCTGTCGGTGGTCGGGAACGCCCTGGGGCTGCTGGTCCAGATCGCGTTCCTGGCCGTCGGGCTGGGCGCCGTCGTGGCCGCCAGCGCGGAGGCGTTCACGGTGCTCAAGCTGGTGGGCGCGGCGTACGTCGCCTACCTCGGCGTGCAGGCGATCAGGCACCGCCGGGACGCGCGCGTGGCCCTGGCCGGCGCGGAGGTCACGACCCGCGAGCGCGGCTGGAGCTCGGTGCGCACCGGGATGATCGTCGGCGCCACCAATCCCAAGACCATCGTGTTCTTCGCGGCGTTCCTGCCCCAGTTCGTCGACGACTCGAAGCCGGCGGCGCCCCAGCTGCTGCTGCTCGGCGGGCTGTTCGCCGTGATGGCGGCGGCCTCGGACTCGTGCTGGGCGCTCGCCTCGTCCCGGGCCAAGGCGTGGTTCGCACGCAAGCCGCACCGGCTCGACCGGCTCGGCGCGACCGGCGGGGTCATGATGATCGGCCTCGGCGCGGCGCTCGCCACCACCGGCAACCAGGCCTGAGCCTCAACCGGAGCGGCCGAACAGCCGTCGGGGCTCGCCGGTCAGCCACCCGTCGACCCACCACACCAGCTCGACGAGCACGACGCCCGCACCGGCGCACACCAGCGCGATCACGACGTAACGGGCGTTGCCCGGGTCGAGGAGGAACACGCTCTGGGTGATGGGCAGCAGGAACATCAGAGCCGACAGCACCGACATCACCCAGATCAGGACGACCTTCCACAAGACCAGCGGACGGGCGACGATCGCGAGGACGCGGAGCGCGATCACCACGAGGGTGATCAGGGCCGCCGTACTGGCCTCGGTCCGGTCCGCCCGCCCGGACAGCACACCTTCGTAGGCCAGCAGGTAGGAGACGAAGCAGGCCACGGCGATCACCACTCCCCACGGCACGGCCATCCGCATCACCCGCCGGACGAATCCCGGGCGGGCGCGCTCGTAGTTCGGGGCGAGGGCCAGCAGGAACGCCGGCAGACCGATGGTGAACCAGCCGACGATCGTCACGTGCCGTGGGACGAACGGGTAGGGAAGCGTGTGGTCGCCCACCAACCCCGGTACGCCGACCATCAGCGCGAGCAGTGCGGAGTAGACCGTCTTGGTCAGGAACAGCGTCGCGACCCGCTCGATGTTGCCGATGACGCGACGCCCTTCTCCGACCACATGGGGCAGCGTTGCGAACCTGTTGTCCAGCAGGACGATCTGCGCCACCGAGCGGGCCGCCGGGCTGCCCGAGCCCATCGCCACGCCGATGTCGGAGTCCTTGAGAGCGAGGACGTCGTTCACGCCGTCACCGGTCGTCGCCACGGTGTGTCCACGCGCGCGAAGGGCTCTGACCATCGACCTCTTCTGTGCTGGTGTGACCCGTCCGAAGACCCGGTGCTGCTCCATCACGTCCCCGAGCTGGTCCGGGTCCTCCGGCAAGGTGCGCGCGTCGACCGGCTGCGAGGAGCCCACCAGGCCGAGTGCGCTCGCCACGGCACCGACCGAGCGCGCGTTGTCGCCGGAGATCACCTTGACCGAGACGTGCTGACGGCCGAAGTACTCGAGGGTGTCCCTCGCGTCCGGCCTGAGCTTCTGCTCGAGCACCACCAGAGCCATCGGCTCGACCTCGCCGGGCAGGTCGGACCCGTCCAGCGGACCCTCGCAGTGCCCGAGGAGGAGGACCCTCAGGCCCCGCGCACCGATCGACTCGGCCTCCGTGGCCGCCGCGGTCCCGGGCGGAGCCAGCACGTCCGGCGCACCCAGGACCCAGGTCCCCTGGTCGGCGTACGTCGCGCCGCTCCACTTCCGAGCGGACGAGAACGCGGCGACCGTCTCGGGTGGCCAGCCCGGGTCGTGCGGGAAGGCTTCCCGAATGGCACGCAGGCTGGCGTTGGGCCGGGGGTCAGCGGCCGCGAGGGCCGCCAGCGCCTCTGTCACCGACGAGTCCGAAGCGAGGTCCCCGTCCGGTCCACGCACCTCGGCGAGGTGCATCGCGTTCTCGGTGAGGGTCCCGGTCTTGTCGGAGCAGACGACGTCGACGCGGGCCAGGCCCTCGATGGCCGGCAGCTCGTTCACCAGGCAGTTGCGCCTCCCCAGCCGGACCACACCGACGGCGAAGGCCACCGAGGTCAGCAGCACCAGCCCTTCGGGCACCATCGGCACCAGCGCGGCGACCATGCCGCGCAGGGCCTCCCGGAGCGGCTCGTCGCCGGACAGCTGGTTGTAGATGGAGAGGAGACCGGCCGGGACGAGCAGCCAGGTGATGAACCGCAAGATGCGGTTGATGCCGTTGCGCAGCTCGGAGTTGACCAGGGAGAAGCGGCTGGCCTCGTCCGCGAGCCGGGTCGCATAGGCCTCGCGCCCGACCTTGGTAGCGCGGTAGTGGCCCGTGCCCGCGACCACGAAGCTGCCCGACAGCACCTGGTCCCCGGGCTGCATGTGCACCGCGTCCGACTCGCCGGTCAGCAGGGACTCGTCGACCTCGAGCGCCTCGGCGCTGACGACCTCGCCGTCCACGACGACCTGGTCTCCGGCGCCCATCTCGATGACGTCATCTGCGACTACCTGGTTCGGGGCGAGCTCCTCCACCTGTCCGTCGCGGAGCACCCGGGGTCGGGCCTGGCCCACGATCGTGAGCCGGTCGAGGGTGATCTTGGCGCGAAGCTCCTGGACGATGCCGACGATGCTGTTGACCACGATCAGCAGGGCGAACAGGCCGTCGAGCAGGTGCCCGGTGAACACGATGACCCCCGCGAGGACGGCGAAGATCGCGTTGATCCGGGTCAACACGTTCGACCGCACGATGTCCCACGTGCTGCGGCTGGCCCGCGCCGGTACGTCGTTGGTCCGGCCCTCGGCCACCCGTCTGGCCACCTCCGCGCCGGTGAGCCCCCGGGTCGCATCCTGCACGACCAGGGGCTCATCGGTTGCCATGACCAGAACTTAGTGATCCGGCAGGCCCACGCGACTCCTTCGCCCGGATCCAGGCTCAGGCGACCCGAGGGCGTCGGAGCGCCAGCACGAGGACCACGATCGCGGACGCGCCGACCACGGCACCCGAGACCAGCAGCGCGAGGCCGAGCTCGTCCAGCACCGGCACCGTGGCGCCGACTGCGACGTCGGCTCCGACCGGTGCGGCCGCGGCCGGGTCCATCACCACGATCGTCCAGTCGCCCTGGTCGACGTCCCAGATGAGCGTCTGGGTCCCTTGTCCGGTGACCGACTCGGCCCAGAACGACTGCGCGGTCGGAGGTGTCGCCGGTGACCCGCCCGCGACGTCGTCCAGCTCCCAGTGGTCGCCCCCCTCACCGGCGTCGGCGACCACGGAGTGGGCGACGCCGTGCAGGTAGGCGTCGACGTCGGCCGTCGGCGCGATACCGACGAACACCGCACCCGCCGGCCGCGCAGTGGCCTCCACCTTGACCTTGTCCAGCCACCGCTCGGGCAGGACCGCGCCGGCGCCGCGCAGCTCGACGCTCTCGCTGATGACCGCGTGCCCGGGCGAGTCGACCCGGACGAGGGACGACGTCAGGTAGCCGTCGTCTTCGCGCATGGTCCCGTCCACCAGCAGCGCACCGCCACCGCCGGTGAGCAGCCCGAGCGACACGACGGCGAGGAGCGATCCGACGACCACCGCGACGACGCGGCCCGCGGACCAGTGGCGGCGAGCCGGTGGCGTGGGCGGCGCTGCCTGGGCGCCGGGTACTGCAGGTGGCTCCGAGGCGTCGCTGCTGCTGAGCACCGCCGTGCCTGGATCGGTGCCGCCCTGGTCGAGACGGAACGGCGGGTACTCGTCGGTCATCAGGCTGACGTACGCGGCCACGCGCAGGATCCAGCGGTTGAGTCCCAGCACGAGGTCGAAGACCGACCGTGGGTAGCGACCTGTGAACAGGAGCACGAAGGCGGCCACGAGCACGAGCAGGCCGATCAGCCCGATCCCGGCGGTGTGGTCCGGGGTGCCGGTGGCGATGTACCAGCCGCCGCCGAGGAAGATCCCGACCACGATGTAGTGGGGGATCGCCAGCAGCCACCACTTCACGAGCACCAGCCCGCGCGACAGGCTCTCCGGGTACTCGACCTCGAGGTGGGCCGGGTATTCGGCGCGCTCCTCGAGCGTGAACGGTGGGTACTGGTCGGTGCCCAGCCCTCCGTAGGCGTAGTAGGTGACCCGCCAGGTCCAGCGGAGCACCCCGACGTTGAAGTCGAAGATGCGGCGCGGGTAGCGACCGGTGAACAAGATGGCGAAGAACGCGACGACGCTGAGGACTGCGAACGCGATCCAGAGGAAGAGCAGGACGATGTAGTGCGGGATCGCGAGCAGCCACTTGACCAGCCACAGCCACCGGCTCAGCCGGTCCTGGAGCGTGGCGTCGACGCGTACCGGATAGGTGTGAGTGCTCATCGGAAACCTCCCGATCGACGACAGGGCTCAACTCCAGCGTCGTCATCTGGCGCTCCGGCCGGCAGAGGCGAACGTCCCCCGCGAGCATGACCAACCGCGAACAGGCTCGTAACGTCGGCCCGGGTCGGCCAGACTGACGACCATGCCGGTGACACGAGGGTTCGTCGGGAAGAGGCGGGGCCACGAGCGGCGGCTGCCGCCGGGCCAGTACGACGTGGGCGGCAGCTGGCCGGTGCTGACCGCCGAGGCCACCCCGCGGATCGCGCCGGACCAGTGGTCGCTGACCGTGGACGGGCTGGTGGAGCGGCCCAGCACCTGGAGCTGGGACGAGATCCACCGGCTGCCGGAGTCGACGTACTTCGGCGACATCCACTGCGTCACCACCTGGTCGAAGTTCGACGTGGCCTTCAAGGGCGTCAGCGTCGACGCGCTGCTGGAGGCCGCCGGGCCGATGCCCGAAGCGGCGTACGTACTGGCGCACTCGAGCACGGGCTACACCACCAACCTCCCCATGGAGGACGTGGTCGACGGCAAGGCCTGGGTGGTCTGGGAGTACGGCGGCAAGCCGCTGCCGCGCGAGCACGGCGGCCCGGTTCGGCTGCTGGTGCCGCACCTGTACTTCTGGAAGTCCGCGAAGTGGGTCTCGCGGCTGGAGCTGATGGCCCATGACCGACCGGGGTTCTGGGAGCAGAACGGCTATCACGACCGCGGCGACCCGTGGCTCGAGCAGCGCTACCAGGGCGACTGAGGCCACTCGAGTGAGCGCGATGGACGAGGTGCAGCCGGTCGAGACCACGTGGAGCACCGGGACGATCATCGAGAAGGAGCTCCCGACCGAGCGGACCGTCCGGCTCCGGATGCACGTCGACGGCCGGCTCCCCCACCGGCCCGGCCAGCACTACCTCGTCCGCCTGCGCGCGCCCGACGACTACACCGCCCAGCGGTCCTACTCGGTGGCCAGTGACGACGACGACCCGCTCGTGGAGCTTCTCGTCGAGCGGCTGCCCGACGGTGAGGTGTCGGAGTTCCTGGCCGACCTCGCAGAGGTCGGAGACGTGCTCGAGATGCGCGGCCCGATCGGCCGGTGGTTCACGTGGGACACGAGGACGCCGGCGCTCTGCCTGGTCGGGGGCACCGGCGTGGTGCCCGCCATCTCGATGCTGCGGACGGCCCGCCGGCTCGGCCGCGAGGACCTCCTCACGGTGGTCGCCGTCGCTCGGAGTCCTGACCTCCTGCCCTATCGGGCCGAGCTGGCCAGGGCCGGCGCGCGGGTCGCCTACACGCGGGTCGACACCGACGCCCGGCCGGCCGGCGCCCCCACCGTCGACGAGGTCCGGCCCCTCCTCGAGGGCAGGGAGCTGGGCTACGTGTGCGGATCGGCCCGCTTCGCGGCGTACGCCGAGACGCTGCTGCTCGACTGCGGGGTGGCGCCGGGTGCGATCCGGGTGGAGCGGTTCGGACCCAGCGGCTGACCCGGCTCAGCCGGTGACGGCTCCGGCCAGGACGGCGGCCACCATCCGCTCGAGCGCGGCGCGGTCCGGCGCCGGAGTGTCCCGGCCCGCATGGAGGAGGTGCGCCGCGCCCACCAGTGTGGCGGCGAGCGTGTCCGCGTCCGCTTCCGTCGCCACCCGGCCGGCGTCCTGCTCGGCCTCGAGGTAGGCCGCGATCATCGCCGTACCCTCCGCCAGCACCGGCACGCCCACCGACCCCGCAGCCCGCAGCCTGGCCCGGACCGCGTCTCGCGCAGTGACGAGCTCGAGCACGGCGGACGCGATCGACTCGAACAGCTCAGCGATGGCGCCCACCACGTTGTCCTGCACGGTGCCGGTGCCGACCCGCTCCTGCAGCGCTGTAGCCGTGTCCCGCACCGCGCCGATGCGGTCGAGGACGAGCTCGGCCAGGAAGTCGTCGACGTCCTCGAAGTGGCGGTGGAGCACGCCCTTGGCCACCCCGGCCTCGGCGGTGATGGCGCGGCTGGTCAACGCGGCGTTGCCGTCGCGGAGCAGCACCCGCTCGGCCGCGTCGAAGAGCAGCGACCGGGCGTCGTCGATGGCTCTGCCGGTGGGCACGTCGAAAATTCCTTTGACCAGTGGGCACGTGCCCACTCAGAGTGGGCGTGTGCCCACTCTACCGCCACGAGCCCCCTCCCCCGCCTCGATGCTGCCGTCGACGAGGTCGGCGGCAGGTTCGTGATCACCTACGGGACCGTCGTGACGATCGCTCGCCACGCCGGACCTGGAGAGGAGCACTGAATGGACGCGACCACGACCCGCAGTCCGGTCGCCTTCGCGGCCTCGCCGATGACGAGGCTGCTGGACCGACCCGTCCGCTACGACCTGGCCGAGAGCACCTGCCCGGCCCTGCGGCTCGACGAGATCGCCGCCTGGGACGAGCTGGGCAGCCTCGACCTCGGCTACCCCACCTCGCAGGGCAGCACCTCCGTACGGCGCCGGATCGCGGCCGACCACGGTGTCGAGTGCGACGACGTGCTCCTGACCACGGGCTCGGCCGGCGCGATGCACCTGCTCGCCCAGGACCGGTGCCATGGGCGCACCCTGCTGCTCACGCCCTGCTACCCGCCGGCCCGGCTGGTCCCCGAGGGGCTCGGTTCCCCGGTCGACGAGGTCAGGGTGCGCTTCGACGACGGCTACCGGATGCGGCTCGACGATGTTGCCGAGGCACTCACCCCGGAAACGACGCTGGTCTCGCTCGCGTCGCCGCAGAACCCGTCGGGCGTGCGGTTCGACGACGGCGAGCTCATGGCGCTGGTTCGGCTCGTCGCGGACCGGGCGCCGGAGGCCGTGGTGCTCGTCGACGAGACCTACCGCGCGTCGACGTACGGCGCCTACCCGGTGCCAAGGTCGGCGGCTCGGCTGTCCCCGCGCATCGCGGTCTGCTCCTCGCTCAGCAAGGCACACGGCGCCCCGGGCCTGAGGTTCGGCTGGCTGGTCACCAGCGACCCGGTGCTGGCCCACCGGCTGCGCGCGGCCAAGTTCGCCGGGATGGTCGCGTCCCCACGCATCGACGAGGAGCTGGCCGACCGGCTGCTGGCGAGGCAGGACGCGGTGCTCCGGCCTCGGGCGAGGTTCCTCGGGGAGCGGCTCGCGGAGCTCGTGCGGTGGACCGAGGCCCAGCCGGTCGAGCTGCTGCGCCCGCACGGCGGCGCGCTGTGCTGCCTCCGGCTGCCGGAGGCGTTCGGACCGAGCGCGATCGCTGCCTTCCACACCGAGCTGGCGGCCCGGGACACCCGGGTCGCGCCGGGCTCGTGGTTCGGCGAGGACGACCGGGTGTTCCGGCTCGGCTTCGGTCACCTGGCCGCCGGCGACTACACCGAGGCGCTGGCCCGGCTCGGCGCGGCCATCGACGTAGCGGGCGGGGTCTGAGATGGCCGGTCCGCCCGTCACGGCGTCGTTCCTCGTCGCGAACGTCCTGATGCGGGCTGCCCCCCGGACTGACCGGTGGTCGGTGAACCCGTGGGCGGCCCAGACCGGTTGAAAGGTCACCGCTGCCCGGAGTGGTCTCTCGCCCAGCCACGGGAGCGTCAGGGTCACCGGATATCCGGTGACCCATCCGCTTCTGTACCGAGATCTCGGCACAGAAGCGGATGACTCGGCACAGAAGCCAGGCCCTTACCCGGACGCCAGACGCGATCCGGTAGGCGCGCGGACAACTCCGGATCACCCAGGAGAGCCATAAATGGGGCGACCGATGTCGGCGCTCGTTGACACAATCGCGCGCGATGATCGCCTCGCTCGGGCGCAGGATGCGACCGCCCTCCCCTCTTGCCGGACGGCTTGCCGCCCAATCGCTGCTCTTCGCCCTCGGTGAGGGCACCTTCATGACCGGGTCGGCGGTCTTCTTCACCCAGATCGTGGGCCTGACCGCCGCCCAGGTCGGGCTGGGCCTGACCTTCGCCGGGTTGGCCAGCTTCATCGCGGCGTGGCCGGCGGGCCGGCTCGTCGACCGGTTCGGGCCGAAGCGGTGCTGGGCGGTCAGCGCGGCCGGTCAGGCGGCCCTGTTCACGGTCTGGCCGTTCATCGACAGCTTCTCCAGCTACGTCGCGATGGCGGTCGCGATGGAGGTCGTCGGGTCGCTCGGCGGCGCCGCGCACGGCGCCTACACCATCGACGTGCTGCCGCCCGAGGAGCGGGTGTCGTCGCGCGCCTACATGTACTCCGCGCTCAACGTCGGGTTCACCCTCGGCTCGCTGACCGGCGGCATCGCGCTGGCCTTCGACTCCAACACGTTGCTGCAGGCGCTCCCGTGGTTCACCACGGTCGTGTTCTTCGTCAACGCCGCGGCGATCCTGCGGCTGCCCAACGCCTCCCACGACGACCGCACCCCGGAGGAGCGCAAGGTGCGGATCCCCGGCCCCGGGCCGATGCGCAACCTCGGGTGGATGGTCAGCACCTTCTTCGTGGGCGTGCTGTGGACCAACCAGGTGCTCCTCAACATCGTGATCCCGCTGTGGCTCGTCCAGGAGACCGACGCGCCACGGGTGCTGCTGGCCTTCCTGTTCGGCACCAACACCGTCATGTGCATCTTCCTGCCGATGGCGGCGGCCCGCGGGGTCAGGGACGTCACCACCGCGCTCCGGGCGATCCGGGTCTCCGCGGTGTTCTTCACGCTCTCGTGCCTGATCACGCTCTACACCCACGACACCGTCGGCTGGGTGACCATCGCGCTGGTCTGGCTCGGTCACGTCACGGTGACGGGCGCGGAGCTCTACCTCTCCGCCGCGAGCTGGTCGTTCGAGGCCGAGCTGATGGACCCGCGGCGGCGCGGCGAATACTCCGGCGCCGCCGAGCTCAGCGGCACCCTCGGCCGGGTCTGGGCGCCGGCGCTCTACACCTTCCTCGCCATGACCTGGGGCACCGTGGGCTGGCTGGTCATCGCGGCGATCATCGTGGCCGCCACCGCGGGGCTGCACCGCTCGGCACGCTGGGCGCAGTCGTTCCTGCGCCAGCACGTGCCCCCGGAGGAGCTCGTGGGGATCCACGACGAGGCCCTGGCTCCCGTGCCGGCCACGCACGACTGACATCGCCCACGGCGCAGCCCTGTCGTCGCCGTCCGAGCGCGGGTAGCGTCGTGCCGCCACGGGGGTGGTGGCGGCTCGAGCGACGGAGGCGGCATGGCGGGGAAGCCGACGATCCTGGCGGTGGACGACGACCCGGTCGTCTCCCGGGCGGTGGCGCGCGACCTGCGGACCCGGTACGGCGCCGACTACCGCGTGGTCGCCGCCGTCTCGGGCGCCGAGGCGCTGGAGATCCTGGCCGAGCTCGCCCTCCGCGACCGGCCGGTCGCGCTCGTCGCGACCGACCAGCGGATGCCGGGGATGACCGGCATCGAGGTGCTCTCGCAGGTGCGCCGCCAGTCGCCGGGGACGCGGCTGCTCCTGCTGACGGCGTACGCCGACACCGAGGTGGCGATCCAGGCGATCAACGAGATCGGCCTCGACTACTACCTGCTCAAGCCCTGGGACCCACCGGAGGAGCGGCTCTACCCGGTCATCGACGACCTGCTCGACGGCTGGCGCGACGAGCACCCCGACCTCTCCTCGGTGGTCCGGGTGGTGGGACACCGCTGGTCGGACCGGAGCGAGGAGACCAAGGCGTTCCTGGCCCGCAACCACGTGCCCTACCGGTGGCTCGACGTGGAACGCGACGACGAGGCGCGCCGGATGGTCGAGCTCGCCGGGGCCGCGATCGACGACCTGCCGCTGGTGCTCGTGCCCGACGGCGAGACACTCCGGGCGCCGTCCCCGCTCCAGCTGGCCGAGGCGCTCGGGCTGCGGACCCGCGCAGAGCAGCCGCTCTACGACCTGTGCATCGTCGGCGCCGGCCCCGCCGGGCTGGCCGCCGCGGTCTACGCCGCGTCCGAGGGGCTGCGGACCGTGGTCGTGGAGCGGGACGCACCGGGTGGCCAGGCCGGCCAGAGCGCGGCGATCGAGAACTACCTCGGCTTCCCCAAGGGGCTGTCCGGCGCCGACCTGACCCGCCGGGCGGTCGCCCAAGCCGCGCGGTTCGGCGCCGAGATGGTGCTCGCCAACGACGTGGTCGGCTTCGAGCAGCGGGGGCCGGTCCGGGCCGTCCTCCTCGCCGGAGGCGGCGAGATCGAGGCTCGCGCGGTGCTTCTCACCACCGGCGTCTCCTACCGCCGGCTCGACGCCGAAGGGCTCGAGGAGCTCGGCGCCCGAGGCGTGCACTACGGCGCCACCGCCAGCGAGGCCGCACAGTGCCAGGGCGAGGACGTCTACGTCGTCGGGGCCGCCAACTCGGCCGGCCAGGCCGTGCTCAACCTCGCGCGGTTCGCCAAGAAGGTCGTGCTGCTGGTCCGGGGCGAGCGGCTCGAGGACTCGATGTCGCACTACCTGGTCTCGCGGATCAACCAGACCGACAACGTCGAGGTCCGGCTGCAGACCCTCGTCGTCGGAGCCGACGGTCACGACCATCTCGAACGGCTGCGGCTGTGCGACCGGCGTACCGGCCGGATCGAGGAGGTGACGACGAGCTGGCTCTTCGTCTTCATCGGTGCCGCGCCGCACACCGACTGGCTGGGCGCCGAGGTCGCCCGCGACGAGAAGGGGTTCCTGCTGACCGGGTCCGACCTCGTCACCGCCGACCACGTCCGCTGGCCGCTCGAGCGGTTGCCGTACGTGCTCGAGACCAGCGTCCCGGGTGTCTTCGCCGCCGGCGACGTCCGGCTCGACTCGATGAAGCGGGTCGCCTCGGCCGTGGGCGAGGGTGCCATGGCCGTTCACCTCGTCCACCGCTACCTCGCGACCGTGTGATGGAGCTCGACGAGCTGCGCGGACTGCCCCTCCTGGCCGGGCTGGGGGACGACAAGCTCGCCGCGCTCGCCGCGGCCGGCGACGAGGTGGAGTTCGCGCCCGGCGACGAGGTGTTCCGGGGCGGTCAGCCCGCGGACGTGTGGTGGTTGTTGCTCGACGGCACGCTCGAGCTGGTCCGCCGGGTCGGCAGCGAGGAGACGGTGGTCGGCCAGATGGGGACGCCCGGCCAGTGGGCCGGCGGCTTCCGGGCGTGGGACCCGCACGGCGTCTACATGGCCACTGCCCGGGCGGTATCGGACGGCCGGATGCTCCGGGTGCCCGCCGAGGCGCTCGGTGAGCTGGCACAGTCGTGGTTCCCGTTCGGCGTCCACCTGATCAGGGGGCTGATCCAGACCGCGCGCAACATCGAGTCGACCGCCCGGCAGCGCGAGGCGCTGGTGGCGCTCGGCACCCTGGCCGCGGGGCTCGCCCACGAGATCAACAACCCGGCGTCGGCGTCGGTCCGGGCGGTCGACTCGCTCCAGGAGACGGCCGGGACACTGCTGGTCTCGCTGCGCCGGCTCGCCGAGGCCGGCATCTCCGCCGCGGCGTACGTCGAGCTCGACGCCCTGCGCGAGGGCCTCCGACCCGACACGACGTCGAGCCCGCTCGAGCTCGCCGACCGCGAGGACGAGCTGTCGGAGTGGCTGGCCGACCACGACGTCGGCGAGGACTGGCTGGTCGCGCCGGCGCTGGTCGGCGCCGGGGCCGGCGTGGCCTGGTGCGAACGGGTCGAGGGGATCGTCGGCGCGGCGGGACTCGACCCCGCGCTGCACTGGGTGGCCGCATCGCTGACGGCGGCGGGGCTGCTCGGCGAGGTCAAGGAGTCGACCCAGCGGGTCTCCAACCTGGTCGCCGCGGTGCGGTCCTACTCCCAGCTCGACCGGGCGTCTGCGCAGCGCACCGACGTCCGGGAGGGGCTGCTCAGCACGCTCACCGTGCTCTCCCACAAGCTCGGCGACATCACCGTCGTCCGCGACCTGGGCGACGTGCCGGAGATCGAGGCGATCCCCGGCGAGCTGAACCAGGTGTGGACCAACCTCATCGACAACGCGATCGACGCCATGGACGGCGCTGGCACGCTGCGGGTCTCGGCACATGCGACCGGCGACCACGTGGTGGTCGAGGTCGCCGACTCCGGGCCGGGGATCCCGGCCGACGTGCTCCCCCACGTCTTCGAGCCGTTCTTCACCACCAAGGACGTCGGGCGCGGCACCGGCCTCGGCCTCGACATCTCGCGGCGGATCGTCAACGACCGGCACGCCGGAGACCTCACGGTGCAGCGCGAGGGCGACGAGACGGTCTTCCGGGTCACCCTCCCGGTGGTGCGGTGACCCCGTCCTAGGCTTCCGGCATGAGCGAGTACGACGTGGCGAAGGTCCGTGCCCACTTCCCCGCCCTCGAGAGCGGGCTGGCGTTCTTCGACGGGCCGGGCGGGTCACAGACGCCGGACGTCGTGGGCGAGGCGGTCCGCTCGACGCTGCTCGGCCCGCTGTCGAACCGCGGCGGGCTCACGGTGGCGCAGGAGAACGCCGAGCGGGCGGTGCTCGGCGCGCGTGAGGCGCTCGCGGACCTGCTCGGGGCGACGCCGGACGGCATCGTGTGGGGCCGCAGCTTCACCCAGCTGACGATGGACCTGAGCCGGACCATGGCCAAGGAGTGGGGTCCGGGCGACGAGGTCGTGGTGACCCGGCTCGACCACGACGCCAACGTCCGTCCGTGGGTCATCGCGGCCGAGGCCGCCGGCGCGACCGTGCGCTGGGTCGACTTCGACCCCGAGACCGCGGAGCTCTCGATGGACTCGCTCGAGGAGGCCGTCGGCGAGCGGACCAGGCTCGTGGCGGTCACCGGGGCATCGAACCTCCTCGGCACCCGTCCCGACCTCCCCGCGGTCGCCGCGCGGGCGCACGCCGTAGGTGCGTGGCTCTACGTCGACGCCGTCCACCTCACCCCACACGCGTCGGTCTCCCTGGCCGGGTCCGGCGCGGACTTCATCGGCTGCTCGACGTACAAGTTCCTCGGCCCCCACGCCGCGGTCGTCGCAGGCAAGGAAGAGCTGCTCGAGCAGCTGCGACCCGACAAGCTGGTGCCGGCGACCGACCGGGTGCCGGAGCGGTTCGAGCTCGGGACGCTGCCCTACGAGCTGATGGCCGGGGCGACGACGGCCGTCGACTTCCTGGCCGACCTGGCTCCGGGCGCGGCGACCACCCGGCGGGAGCGGCTCGAGGCGTCGATGGCCGCGGTCGAGGCGCACGAGGACCGGCTCCGCGACCGGCTCGACGACGGGCTGCGCGACATGTCCGGCGTGACTGTGCACTCGAGGGCCGCGGTGCGCACGCCGACCGTGCTGGCCACCTTTGCCGGTCGCGACGCCGAGGACGTCTCCCGCCACCTGGCGAGCCGGGGCATCAACGCCCCGGCCGGCAGCTTCTACGCCTACGAGCCGGCGCGTCGGATCGGGCTGGGCGAGGCGGGCGGGCTGCGGATGGGGCTGGCGCCGTACTCCGACGACAGCGACGTCGACCGGCTGCTCGAGGCGCTCGCGGAGCTCGGCTGACCAGACCTGTCCGCGCCGGGCTGTCACCATGGGCGCATGGACCTCCCTGACCGGCTCAACCTCCCCCGCGGTCCGCTCGCGGGCTCGATCCTGGTCGCCGTGGTCTGGGTCGTCCTCAACCTGGTGTCCGGGAACTTCGCCTCCGGCGACCTGCTCATCGCCGGCGTCATCATCGGCGCCGGAGCCTGGCGCGGGCGCGCCAGGAAGTCGAAGCCGGACAAGGCCGACCACGGCATCTACGGTCCGCCGTCCTGACCCTCGTGCCGGGTCAGTCGTTGCAGTCGGCCTGCGCGCGGTTGAGCTTCTCGACGGTGGTGTTGTAGTCGGGGTCGTCGGGGCTCATGCCTTCGAGCTCGCGCTGGAGGCTACCGACGTCGCCGCAGGTCGGGTCCGAGCTGCAGCCGGCCACCAGCGACGACGCGGCCAGCGTCGAGGCGACCAGCGCCAGGGCGGCGATACCCACGACCCTCATGCCGGCGATGCTATGGCGTCACGAATGTGCACACGGCGACGCGCCACCGCCCGCGGGGCGATGGCGCGCCACCGATTCCGTGTCGCCACACGGCGGGCGCGGGTCACAGTGTGCTCGCGTCCGCCGCGCTCCCTCCCCAGGGGGCTCCACGTCCTCTGCCTCAAACGTAAGCGTTTGCAACAGCCGTTTCAAAGACAGCACGCCGAAACCACCCGATCTGACCACGCGAGGATGACCCGCTCGCGCCAACCGCGCCCGCCGGGCGCCCAACCGCCGCCGCCGGGATAGTGGGAGACCTTCCGCACCGACCGCCCGCGTCGATGGCGTTGGGAAGGTCTGGGACTATCGCCCGATGACGACCGGTGTGGTGTTCCGTCCGCAGCTGCCGCCCGAGGAGCTGAAGGCCGCGGTCGACGCGGCCGAAGCAGCCGGGGTCGATGAGCTGTGGCTGTGGGAGGACTGCTTCCTGGAGGGCGGGCTCACCACGGCCGCGCTGGCGCTGGCGTGGTCGTCTCGGATCACCGTCGGGATCGGGCTGCTGCCCGTGCCGTTCCGCAACCCCGCGCTCGCGGCGATGGAGCTGGCCACCCTGGCCCGCACCTTCCCGGGACGGGTCACCGTGGCGCTCGGCCACGGCGTGCAGGACTGGATGCGCCAGGTCGGCGCCGCGGTCGACTCCCCCATGACCCTGCTCCGCGAGCACACCACCGCAGTGCGTGCGCTGCTGGCCGGCGAGGACGTGTCCGTCTCCGGTCGCTATGTCTCGCTCGACGCCGTGAAGCTCGACTGGCCACCCGCGACACCGCCGCGGCTGCTGGTCGGCGCTCGTGGCCCCCGGACGATCGCGCTGGCGGGCGAGGTCGCCGACGGTGTGCTGCTCGACTCGGTGACCGACCCCGACGTCGTACGCCGGGCGCGCGAGCTGGTCGGGCCGGGAGCGCACGTGGCGGCGTACACCCCGATCGAGCCGGGCCTCGGCGCGGTTGCGGTCCAGGACTGGATCGCCGAGCTCGAGCGGGCCGGCGCGGACACGGTGATCCTCCAGGGGACCACCGAGCATCCCGACCACACGCCGCTGATCGCGCACCTGGCCGGCGACGTGGGGTGAGTCTGCTGGTGTTGGGGTCACCCCGCGCGCCACGCCCGCCGGGAATGTAAGGGGCACTCCCGCTGTTCGAGTAGTTGATTCTGCAACCACCACCAGGAGCCATCCATGCAGTTCGGGATCTTCACCGTCGGCGATGTCACCCCCGACCCGACGACGGGGCGTACGCCGAGCGAGTACGAGCGGATCAAGGCCACCGTCGAGATCGCGAAGAAGGCCGAGGAGGTCGGGCTGGACGTGTTCGCGACCGGCGAGCACCACAACCCGCCGTTCATCGCCTCCGCGCCGACGACCACGCTCGCCTACGTCGGTGCGCAGACCGAGCGGATCATCCTCTCGACGTCCACAACACTGATCACCACCACCGACCCGGTCCTGATCGCCGAGGACTACGCGAAGCTCCAGCACCTCGTCGACGGCCGCGTCGACCTGATGATGGGACGGGGCAACACCGGCCCGGTCTATCCGTGGTTCGGCAAGGACATCCGCGACGGCATCCCGCTGGCGATCGAGAACTACGCGCTGCTGCACCGGCTCTGGCGCGAGGACGTCGTCAGCTGGGAGGGGAAGTTCCGCACGCCGCTGCAGGGCTACACCTCGACGCCCCGGCCGCTGGATGGCGTGCCGCCGTTCGTCTGGCACGGCTCGATCCGCTCCCCCGAGATCGCCGAGCAGGCGGCCTACTACGGCGACGGGTTCTTCGCCAACCACATCTTCTGGCCGGCGTCGCACACCGAGCGGATGGTCGACCTCTACCGCCGCCGCTTCGAGCACTACGGCCACGGCACCGCCGACCAGGCCATCGTCGGGCTCGGCGGCCAGGCGTTCATGCGCAAGAACAGCCAGGACGCGATCTCCGAGTTCCGGCCCTACTTCGACAACGCCCCCGTCTACGGGCACGGCCCGTCGCTGGAGGACTTCATGGCCCAGACCCCGCTCACGGTCGGCTCGCCGCAGCAGGTGATCGAGCGGACCCTCGGCTTCCGCGACTACGTCGGCGACTACCAGCGCCAGCTGTTCCTCATGGACCACGCGGGGCTGCCGCTGAAGACGGTGCTCGAGCAGCTAGACCTGCTCGGCGAGGAGGTCGTGCCGGTCCTGCGCAAGGAGTTCGCCGTTCTGAAGCCGGCGCACGTGCCCGACGCACCGACCCACGCGTCACTCGTGGCCGCCCGGGACGCGGCGGCCGACCTCGAGGAGGTGACGGCATGACGAAGCTCGTCGTCGTGTCCGCCGGCCTCTCGAACCCGTCGTCGACCCGGATCCTGGCCGACCAGCTGGCCGCCGCCACCGTGACGGCGCTCCAGGCCGGCGGCGCCGCGGTGGACGTCGAGGTCGTGGAGCTGCGCGACCTGGCGCATGCGATCACCGACAACCTGCTGACCGGCTTCCCGTCCGGCGCGCTGGCCGACGCGGTCGAGGCCGTGGCCGCCGCCGACGCGGTGGTTGCCGTCACGCCGGTGTTCTCGGCGTCCTACAGCGGGCTGTTCAAGTCGTTCTTCGACGTGCTCGAGACCGATGCCTTGGAGGGCAAGCCGGTGCTGATGGCGGCGACCGCCGGCACCGCCCGGCACTCGCTCGTCCTCGAGCACGCGATGCGGCCGCTGTTCTCCTACCTGCACGCGGTGCCCGTCCCGACCGCGGTGTTCGCCGCCGCCGAGGACTTCGGCTCACGCGGACTCGCCGAGCGGGTCGACCGGGCGGCCGGTGAGCTGGCCGACGCCGTGCTCCGGCGGCCCCGGCTCAAGGCCGCCGACCCGTTCGAGGACGTCACGCCGTTCGAGGACCTGCTCGGCGCCTGAGGCAACGACCGGTCGATCGAGCCGGTCGAGATCTCCGCAGCCGACGCACTCGGGTGAGTGCCAACCACCGGACATCTCGACAAGCTCGATGAACGGTGGTTGCGTCGACGGCATGCGACTGGTCGACCTCAGCCACACCGTGTCCGACGGGCTCGTCACCTACCCCGGCCTCCCGGCGCCGGTGATCTCCGAGCACCTCACCTTCGAGGACTCCCACCGAACCTACGCGGAGGGCACCGAGTTCTCGATCGGCCGGATCGAGATGGTGTCCAACACCGGCACCTACCTCGACACTCCCGGTCACCGGCACCGCGATGGCCACGACCTCAGCGGCCTGCCGCTCGAGCGCTGCGCGTCGCTCCCGGCGCTCGTGGTCGACGGCGAGGCCACCGGAGCCACCGGCCTGGCGGCGTTCGACGGTCTCGACGTCGCGGGGCACGCCGTGCTGGTACGGACCGGGTGGGACGCGCACTTCGGCACCGAGGCGTACGGCGCCCCGGAGCACCCCTACCTCGCCACCGAGGCCGCCACCTGGCTGGCCGATCGGGGCGTCGTACTCGTCGGCATCGACTCGGTGAACATCGACGCGACCCCGCCGCGCGGGGACCGCCCGGTGCACACGCTCCTGCTGGCCCGCGACATCCCGGTCGTCGAGCACCTCACCGGCCTGTCCGCGCTGCCCCCGAGCGGCGCGACCTTCACCGCGGTCCCGCCCAAGGTCGCCGGCATGTCGACGTTCCCGGTCCGCGCGTTCGCGACGCTGCCCTAAGAGCCGAGCACGACCCCGGGAGCATGATTCCGGGCCTCTCCGGTCACCTTGGGGGCGGAGAAGGGACGGGCTCATGGCTGAGCACAGGGCAACCACGTCGACGCACGCGACCCGCACGGACGGGCCGGAGGAAGCAACCTACGAGGAGTACGCCGAGGCTCCGGTCCGGGACCGAGCAGACGACGAAGCCGCGCGTGAGGAGGCCGCCGAGCGGCACGACACGCTCGTCCGGCGCCGGTTCGGCGGCACCAACTGGGGCGCCTGCTTCTTCGGCTGGCTCGTCGCGATCGCGCTCACGGTCGTGCTGACGAGCATCATCGGCGCCGCGCTCGCGGCCGTCGGGTCGAGCACCGACATCACCCAGAGCGACGCGGAGCGGCAGGCCGGGACCATCGGCGTTGCGGCGGCGATCACGCTGTTCGTGGTCCTGGTGATCGGCTACTACGCCGGCGGGTACGTCGCCGGCCGCATGTCCCGGTTCGCCGGCGGACGGCAGGGCCTCGGCGTGTGGGTGATCGGGCTCGCGGTCACTTTGGTCGCGGTGGCCCTCGGAGCCGTCTTCGGCCACCAGTACAACCTCCTCGACCGCGTCGACCTCCCCCGGATCCCGATCGCCGACGACCAGCTCGGCTGGGGCGCGGCGGTCACCGGGGTTGCGGTGCTCCTCGGCACCGCCCTCGCTGCCGTGCTGGGCGGCACGGTCGGCCGCCGCTACCACGCCAGGGTCGACCACGCGGTGGCCACCTGACCGCTGCGTAGCGCGCCGCGACGACCGGCCCGAATTCCACCATTCCGCAGTCGTACGCCGCCTGGTCGGGCGACCATTGGACCGGGAGGCATTGGGACCACGACGGTCCGAGGGCTGCGATACGGGGAGACGTCATGCGCGCCAAGCACGTCGCTGAGCGACCCCCTCGCCGGATTCCGGCGGGGGCGAGGGCTGCGGTGTGGATCCTGGTCGCCCAGTTCGCGATGCTCACCTGGCTGTTCCACGTCGACGACGGCGCGCAGGACCGCTCGAGGGCGCAGGCCCGGGCGAGCGTCGCGCTGGCGGGCTGGCACCCGGGCGAGGACCGCTCCCCGGTCGCCGCCGAGCTACTGGTCCTCGCCGAGAGCGGCGTCTCCAACGCCGACCAGCTGCGCGAGCGGACCACGCAGTGGACCGAGAGCGGGAGCACGTCGGACACGGCGGCGCTCAGGGAGGCGACCGACGCCGCCGGCCGGAGCACGGCGGCGGAGCTGCGCTCGAACGACCGGATCTTCCCCGTGCTCCTGGTCCTGGTCCTGGTCGCAGTCTCCGGGGGCTGGTACGTCTGGTCCCGGCGGGTGCGCGAGACCCAGCGGGTGACGGTCGAGCGGCGGGTGCTCGACGCCGGCGAGCGACGACTCCTCGCACTCGTGCGCAACAGCACCGACGTCGTGGCCATCATCGAGCCGGACTCCACCACGACGTTCGTCACCCCGGCCGTGGCCGTCCTGGGCTGGTCACCCGAGGAGCTGACCGGGCGTCAGCTCCTCGATGTCGTCTCGCCCCAGGACCGGCTGATCCTGACCCGGCTCCTGAGCGGCAGCGGAGACTCCCACTCGGTCCAGATCCGGATGCGCCACCGTGACGGGCACGAGCTCGTGATGGAGGGCACGCTGGTCAACCTGTGCCACGACACGGCCGTGCGGGGCTGGGTGCTCACCATCCGCGACATCACCGAGCGCAAGCGGCTCCAGGAGGACCTGACGACCCAGGCGATCCACGACTCGATGACCGGGCTGCCGAACCGGCAGCTGTTCTTCGACCGGCTCGACCACGCGCTCTCCCGCCGCGAGGCGCAGCCGTGGCGCCCGCTCGCGGTCCTCGCTTTCAACCTCGACGACTTCAAGGACGTGAACGAGAGCCTCGGCTACGCGACCGGCGACACCGTCCTGCTCACCGTCGCCGAACGGCTCACCGAGGCACTCCGCGACGAGGACACGGCGGCGCGGCTCGGTGGCGACGAGTTCGCCGTACTCATGGAGGACACCGACCTGAGCACGGCGACCCAGGTGGCGCACCGGCTCCTGGCCACGGTCGCGAGCCCCATCGAGATCGACGGGCACCTCCATGTGGTCCGGGCCAGCATCGGCCTGGCCGAGGCGGTGCCGGGCCGCTCGAACGGGACGGACACGATGCGCAACGCCGCCGTGGCGGTGGACATGGCCAAGGAGCGCGGCAAGGGACGGCTGGCGATCTACGACCCGGCCTGGCACCGCCAGGCGGTCGAGACCTTCGCTGTCCGGCAGGAGCTCGAGATCGCCATCGCGACCGACCAGCTCACCCTGGTCTACCTGCCCATCGTCAGCCTGGACACGCACACGGTCCGTGGCTTCGAGGCGCTGGTGCGCTGGGAGCACCCCGAGCGCGGACTCCTCAACCCGGAGGCCTTCATCCCCGTCGCCGAGCAGGGCGGGATGATCACCGCACTCGACGACTGGGTGCTGCACGCCGCGGTCCGCGGGTGCGCCGCGCTGCAGGCCGCGGACCACCGCCCCTGGATCGCGGTGAACGTCAGCGCCGAGCAGCTCAACCAGCCGGGGTTCGCCGCCATCGTCCTCTCCACCCTGGCCGCCGCCCAGCTGCCCGCCGACCGCCTCGTCCTCGAGGTCACCGAGTCGGCGCTGCTGGACGAGCTCGGCCTGGGGGCCCAGACCCTCGCCCAGCTGCGGGCGCACGGTGTCCGGGTGTCGATCGACGACTTCGGCACCGGCTACAGCTCGCTGTCCCGCCTCTCCCGCCTGCCGGTCGACGAGCTCAAGGTGGACAGGTCGTTCATCGAGCAGCTGCGGTCCGGCAACGAGGACGGCGTGCTGGTGTCGACGTTCCTCGCCACCGCCCAGGCGCTGCGCCTGCGCACTGTCGCCGAGGGCGTCGAGGACGCACACCAGGCCCGCTGGCTGCACGACGCCGGCTGTGACCTCGGCCAGGGGTTCTTGTGGTCGAGGCCGGTCGGGCTCGACACGGCCCGGGCGCTGCCCCGGATCCTGGCCGTGCCCGTCGAGGAGGACGCGACCGTCAGCGCGTGAGCCCCGGCAGGGGCGGCCCTGCGTCAGCCGGACCTCTTCGCCAGGCGGAGCCACGTGTCGACCACCGTGTCCGGGTTGAGCGACATCGACTCGATGCCCTGGTCGAGGAGCCACTCCGCGAGGTCGGGATGGTCGGAAGGACCCTGGCCGCAGATGCCGACGTACTTGCCCTGCTCCCTGCACGCCCTGATCGCCAGCTCGAGCATGTGCAGCACCGCCGGGTCCCGCTCGTCGAAGCCCGCGGCGACCAGGCTGGAGTCCCGGTCGATGCCCAGGGTCAGCTGGGTCATGTCGTTGGAGCCGATCGAGAAGCCGTCGAAGTGCTGCAGGAACTGCTCGGCGATCACGGCGTTGGACGGGATCTCGCACATCATCACGACCTTGAGGCCGTTGGTCCCCCGCTCGAGACCGTGCTCGGCCAGCAGCGAGACCACGCCCTCGGCCTCGCGGACGGTGCGGACGAACGGGATCATGACCCACACGTTGGTCAGCCCCATGTCGTCACGCACGTGCCGCAGCGCCTCGCACTCCATCGCGAAGCAGTCGGCGAACTCGTCCGAGAGGTACCGCGAGGCGCCGCGGTAGCCGATCATCGGGTTCTCCTCGTCCGGCTCGTAGGCCCGGCCGGCGAGCAGGTTGGCATACTCGTTGGACTTGAAGTCCGACATCCGCACGATGACCGGGTGTGGTGCGAACGCCGCGGCCAGCATCGAGACGCCCTCGGCCACGCGCTGCACGAAGTACTCCCGCGGGCCGGGGTAGGCGGCGATCAGCTCCTCGATCTCCGAGCGCAGCGCGTCGTCGAGGGAGGTCGGGTCGCGCTCGAGGTCGAGCAGCGCCTTGGGGTGGATTCCGATCTGCCGGTTGATGATGAACTCGAGCCGGGCCAGGCCGATGCCGCGATGCGGCAGCCGCGAGAAGGCGAACGCCTGGTCCGGCGTACCGACGTTCATCATGATCTTGACCGGCACCTCGGGCATCTCGTCGAGCTCGGTCCTCTCGACGGTGAAGTCGAGCTTGCCCTCGTAGACGAAGCCGGTGTCGCCCTCGGCGCAGGAGACGGTCACCTCGCGGCCGTCGGTCAGCTCCTTGGTCGCCGAGCCGGTGCCGACCACCGCCGGGATGCCGAGCTCGCGGGCGATGATCGCGGCGTGGCAGGTGCGGCCGCCGCGGTTGGTGACGATGGCGGCTGCCCGCTTCATGATCGGCTCCCAGTCGGGGTCGGTCATGTCGGCGACGAGCACCTCGCCCGCGCTGAACTCGTGCATCTGCTCGACCGAGCTGAGCACCCGGGCCGCGCCGGCGCCGATCTTCTGGCCGATGGCGCGACCCTCGACCAGCACCTCTGCTCCGGACCGCGCCTCCTTCGGCATCGCGAACCGCTCCAGCGAACCTCCCCGCGACTGAACCGTCTCGGGCCTCGCCTGCAGCACGTAGATCGCGCCGTCGAGCCCGTCCTTGCCCCACTCGATGTCCATCGGCCGGCCGTAGTGGTCCTCGATGACGAGGGCGTGCCGGGCCAGCTCCTCGACCTCGTCGTCGGTCAGCGACAGCCGGCGCCGCTCGGCCGGGTCGGTCTCGACGAACGCCGTGGTCCGCCCGACCGTCCCCTCCTCGTACGACGCCGGGTCGGTGTAGACCATCTTCGTCGCCTTCTCCCCCACTCCGCGCTTGAGCACCGCGGGCCGGCCCGCGCGCAGCGCCGGCTTGTAGACGTAGAACTCGTCCGGGTTCACCGCCCCCTGGACCACGCCCTCGCCGAGCCCGTAGGCCGCGGTCACGAACACCGCGTCGGTGAAGCCGGACTCGGTATCCATCGTGAACATCACCCCCGAGGCCCCGAGGTCGGAGCGCACCATCCGCTGCACGCCCGCGGACAGCGAGACCGCCTCGTGGTCGAACCCGTGGTGCACGCGGTAGGCGATCGCCCGGTCGTTGTAGAGCGAGGCGAACACCTCCCGGATCGCGGTCAGCACCGCGTCGATGCCGCGGACGTTGAGGAAGGTCTCCTGCTGACCGGCGAACGACGCGTCCGGCAGGTCTTCCGCGGTGGCGCTGGACCGCACCGCGAACGACGCTGCCTCGCCGCTCTCCTCCACCAGCTGGTCGTAGGCCTCCCGGATGTCGGCCTCGAGGTCCTCGGGGAACGGCTGCGCCACCACCGCGGCCCGGATCTGCTTGCCGACCTCGGCGAGACGGCGTACGTCGTCGGTGTCGAGGCCCCGGAGCAGAGCGCTGATCCGGTCGGCGAGGCCTCCCTCCCCGTCGACATCGGTGCCGATGAAGGACTGGTAGGCCGCCGCGGTGGTCGCGAAGCCGTCGGGCACCTTCACCCCGAGGCCGGCGAGGTTGGAGACCATCTCGCCGAGCGAGGCGTTCTTGCCCCCCACCTCCTCGAGGTCCTTCATGCCGAGGTCGCGGAACCACCGCACGGTGGAGGTCATGTCTGTGCCTTCTTCCGGTTCTTGGTGACGATCTGGACGATCAGGGTGGCCATCTCCTCGACCGAGCGCGAGGAGGAGTCGATCACCGGGACCCGGTGCGCGGCGTACAGCTCGCCGGCCCGGCGCAGCTCCCACCGGCACTGCTCGACCGAGGCGTAGCGCGAGCTGGGCCGCCGCTCGTTGCGGATCCTGCTCAGCCGCTCGACGGTGGTGGTGAGGCCGACGCAGCGCTCCTCGTGGCTGCGCAGGAGCCCCGGCAGGTCGGCCTGCTCGAGGTCCTCGTCGACCAAGGGGTAGTTGGCGACGAACAGGCCGTGCTGGAGCGCGAGGTACATGCTCGTCGGTGTCTTGCCGCACCGCGACGGCGCGATCAGGATGACGTCGGCCTTCTCCAGGCTGCGCACGCTCTGGCCGTCGTCGTGCTCGATGGTGAACTCGACCGCTGCCATCCGGTTGTTGTAGCTCCGGATGTCGCCGACGCCGTGCAGCCGGGCCGCCTCGTGCAGGCCGCGCAGCCCGAGGATCTGCTCCACCCGGCTCATGTGGATGTCGAAGAAGTCGATGATCGGCGCCTTGGTCCGGGCCAGCTCGGCGCGGACCGTGTCGTCGGCGGCGGTGGTGAACACCAGCGGCGTCACCGGGCCCTCCATCGCCTCGTCGAGGATCGCCACCACCCGGCGGGCCTCCTCGACGGTGGTGATGAACGGGAACAGCGTGCGCTCGAACCGGGTGTCCGGGAACTGGATGAGGAGGGCGTTGCCCATGGTCTCGGCGCTGATTCCGGTGCTGTCGGAGAGGAAGAAGACCGGGACGACCGGGCTGTCGTCCTCGGTGATGCCCGCGGGCTCCGCCATCCGCACCTCCTCGTCGCCGACCCTATCCGTGGTGGTACCCGGGGTTCCGAGACGGTTGCCGAGCAACCTCCTCAACCACCGGAGGTGCCGCTCTGAATCGCTGCGGAGGTCTCGACAAGCTCGACCAGCACGGTGGCTGAGGTGCGAAGCGCCCCAGCGCCTGTCCTGAGGTGCGAGCGCAGCGAGCCTCGAAGGGCCGAGCCTCGAAGCCCGGTGAGCCGGGGCCGGGACCTACGCGGGTGCCTACCGCGGAGGTCTCGACAGGCGCGACCAGCGACGGGCCACCACGGTGGCCGCGGTGCGAGGCGCCCCCGGCGCCGAGCCTCGAAGCCCGGTGACCCGGGGCTGGGACCTACGCGGGTGCCTACCGCGGAGGTCTCGACAGGCTCGACCAGCGACGGGCCACCACGGTGGCCGAGGTGCGAGGCGCCCCCGGCGCCGAGCCTCGAAGCCCGGTGAGCCGGCGCTGGGACCTGCGCTGGTGCGTTCCCTGCGGAGGTCTCGACAGGCTCGACCTGCGGAGGTCGAGCGGGTGCCTATCCTGCGGAGGTCTCGACAGGCTCGACCAGCGGAGGTCGAGCGGGTGCCATCGCTGCGGTGGTCTCGACAGGCTCGACCAGCGGCGGGCCACCACGGTGGCTGAGGTGCGAGGCGCCCCGGCGCCGAGCCTCGAAGCCCGGTGACCCGGTGCTGGGACCCACCCCGGGTGCCTTCCCAGCGGAGGTCTCGACAGGCTCGACCAGCGGCGGCCCACCACGGTGGCTGAGGTGCGAGGCGCCCCAGCGCCGAGCCTCGAAGCCAGGTGACCCGGAGCTGGGTCTCGCCCGGGTGCATTCGCTGCGGAGGTCTCGACAGGCTCGACCCGCGACGGGCCAGTAGGTGCCTACCCTGCCGGAGGTCTCGACAGGCTCGACCAGCGGCGGGCCACCACGGTGGCTGAGGTGCGAGGAGCGCCAGCGACGAGCCTCGAAGCCTGGTGAGCCGGCGCTGGGGCCTACGCGGGTGCCTACCCTGCGGAGGTCTCGACGGGCTCGACCAGCGGCGGGCCAGCAGGTGCCTTTTCTGCGGAGGTCTCGACAGGCTCGACCAGCGGCGGGCCACCACGGTGGCTGAGGTGCGAGGCGCCCCAGCGCCGAGCCTCGAAGCCCGATGAGCCGGTGCTGGGACTCACCCCGGGTGCCTACCCTGCGGAGGTCTCGACAGGCTCGACCGGCGACGGGCCAGCAGGTGCCATCGCCGCGGAGGTCTCGACAGGCTCGACCAGCGGCGGCCCACCACGGTGGCTGAGGTGCGAGGCGCCCCCGGCGCCGAGCCTCGAAGCCAGGTGAGCCGGCGCTGGGGCTTGCACGGGTGCGTTCCCTGCGGAGGTCTCGACAGGCTCGACCCGCGACGGGCCAGCAGGTGCCTACCCGGCCGGAGGTCTCGACAGGCTCGACCAGCGGCGGGCCACCACGGGGGCTGCGGTGCGAGGAGCGCCAGCGACGAGCCTCGAAGCCTGGTGAGCCGGCGCTGGGGCCTACGCGGGTGCCTACCCTGCGGAGGTCTCGACGGGCTCGACCAGCGGCGGG
>NZ_DASUFR010000234.1:0-11400 GCF_036274455.1 Nocardioides sp.
GCGCCACCAGGTTCACGTACGCCGAGTCGGTGACCAGGCCGTCGTTGGTCGTGTAGGGCAGCTGGCCGCCCGGGTTGGCGTCGTCGTCCCAGCGGGTGCCGTCGAACACGTTGTCGTTGCCCGCGCCGTTGTCCGTGGTCATGGTGACCACGGTTCCGGCCGGAGAGGTCAGCGTGACGTCGAGGTCGGCGGCGAAGGTGTGCAGCAGCTCGGTGACGACGTCGACGTCGGTGAGGTACTTGCCCGCACCGGCGACCGAGACCTGCGAGGTCACCACGGCGGGACCGGTCGGGATCGCCGTCGGAGTCCCGTTGGAGACGGTCGTCAACGACGTCACGCACGTCGGCGGCCCGGGTGGGGCCGAGGCATGTGCGGGGGCCGCGGTCGCCACGACGCTGAGCGCCGTGCCGACGAGCCCGGCGGTCGCGACGGCGACCTTGGCCGCCAGACGAGGAGTGTGCGGCGTGCTTCGTGTCATGGGTGTCTGTTTCCCCTTCGATAGTCCCCGAACCTGCCCTGGACGTGCCCTGAACCTGCTCCCCCCCACGGGCACCCTAGGGAGCGGCACCGGGCCCCGCCATGGCCCTGTTGGCCCATTGACACAGGCAGTCGCCGACCGGGCCAGCGGGTCGGCGCGGACGTCCGAGTGGGGAGGCGAGCGGGGTCCGCGCCTGCTCCGACCCTGACCAGGGAGGAGGGCGAGGAGGGTCGGTAGGACCCCGCGTCAGCGCGCGGCCGTGCGACCCGTCTCGAAGCTGCGGGCGAGCTCCAGCACGCGGTCGTTCGCCTCGACCTCGCCGATCGAGACCCGGGCGCCCTCGCCGGCGAACGGGCGCACGACGATGCCGAGCTCGTCGGCCGCGGCAGCGAAGTCGGCGGTGCGCTCCCCCAGCCCGAACCAGACGAAGTTGCCCTGCGCCTCGGGGATCTTCCACCCGGCGTCGGCCAGGCCGGACTGCACCCGGTCGCGCTCGGCGACCAGCGCGTCCACCCGCTCGAGGAGGGCGGGCTCGGCGTCGAGCGAGGCGATGGCCGCGGCCTGCGCGACGCCCGAGACGCCGAACGGCAGCGACACCGCGCGCAGCGCTGCCGCGACCGGCGCCTGGGCCACGGCGTACCCGACCCGGAAGCCGGCCAGGCCGTAGGCCTTCGAGAACGTCCGGAAGACGACCACGTTCGGGCGGTCGCGGTAGGTCGCGATCCCGTCGACCTTGTCGTCCATGCGGACGAACTCGACGTAGGCCTCGTCGACCACGACGAGCACGTCGTCCGGGACCCGGGCCAGGAACTCGTCGAGCTCGGCCTGGCGGACGGCCGGGCCGGTGGGGTTGTTGGGCGTGCAGACCATGACGCAGCGGGTGCGCGGCCCGATGGCCGCGAGCATCCGGTCGAGGTCGTGCCGGCCGTCGGCGTCCACCGGCACCGGGACCGAGGTCGCCGCGGCCGCGGCGATCGCGATCGGGTAGGCCTCGAAGGAGCGCCACGCGTGCACCACCTCGTCGCCCGGCTCGCAGAACGCGGTGAGCAACTGGTAGATCAGCGCCACCGAGCCGGTGGCCGCGGCCAGGTCGCCGACGGGGACCTGCAGCCGCGCGGCGAGCGCCTCGTAGAGCGCCGTGTTGCCCATGTCCGGGTAGCGGTTCATCACCTCGACCGCACGGTGCGCCGCCTCGACCACACCGGGTAGCGGTGGGTAGGGGTTCTCGTTGGAGGAGAGCTTGTACGACGTCATCCCGGGCCGCACCGTCGGCGGCTTGCCGGCGACGTAGGCGGGGATCGCCGCGACGTTGGGGCGAGGCTTCGGACCGGTCACCGGGCCAACCTATGCCGCGGGCGGACGGGGTTCTGAACCCGCACCCGAACCATCCAGTCATACCTCTGGGTCACACCGTGACGCCGGACCTCACGCCTCCCGGGTGACAGCAACACCATCCACCCGAGGAGGACCCGATGCCCAGTGCATCCCGTTCGACCACACCGGTCGGCATCGACATCGATGTCGTGGAGGGCCGCTACGCGGAGCTCGGCGACCACACCGTCTCGTTCGAGACGTTCAAGCAGGACCTCGACGTGGCGCCGTACTTCCGCGGCCTGCCCTGCGACGCCTGCACCTGCACCCATCACGGCCACGTCACCGCGGACGGGCACCGAGTGCCGCTACGAGACCGACCCGGACCACCCGGTGCGGTGGGTGCTCACGGCCGGCTCGTAGGCCGGCGGCACCTCAGCGCCGGCTGGCCACCGGCTCGCGACTCGTCGTCGCGCGACCGAACCGCCAGGGGCGCACGACGGGCAGCAGCGCGATCCCGATCAGCACACCCACCACCGCCCCGGTGACGTTGTCGATGACGTCGGTGACGTCGCAGGCGCGGTCGATCCGGGCGGCCTCGAGCTGGGTCAGCTCGATCAGCACCGAGTAGCCGGCCAGTGCGGCCAGCCCCAGCGGGACGGTCACCCACGCCGACCTCCAGCGGGCCGCGACCAGCACGAGGAGCATGCCGGCCGGCACGAACACCGCCGTGTTGAGCAGCCGCTGGCCGCCCGGCAGGATCCAGAACCCGTCCGGCGCCGGACCGCCGATGTCCCACGAGCAGTGGTCGAGCCGCCCCTCGGCCGAGACGATGCCCGGGGCGCCGTTCGCCGGGATCAGGGTGAGCACCCCGATCGCCGCCAGCGAGAGGAGAAGCAGGCCGAACAGCGCGGCCCACTGCCATCCGAAGCGGCGCGCGAGCGCAGCCGCCACCGCCGCGGCCACGAGGGCGGCCACCGCGATGAGCAGGAGCATGACGCCCACGCCGCCGACGGGGAACATGGTTCGAAACTACGTGGCGCTGGCACCCGCTGCCGCATCGCTGAGCGGCTTGTAACTCCGTGTTACGTCCACTGGGTCGGTGGTCGAACACTGGCCTGGTGGACCTGACACGGAGTTACAAGCGTCGCCGAGCCCCGGGTCAGCCGCGACCGAGACCGGCGGCAGGACGTCGGGACCACGACTCCCCGCTGACCGCAGCGGCTTGTAACTGACTGTTCAGCCATCTGCCATGCCGTTGCAACCGCATGCCAGATGGCTGAACGGTCAGTTACAAGGGAGGCCCCCGGCGCCGGCTCAGACCGGCGGCGGCACCACCGCGCCACCCGGGACCCCGGGCAGGTCGCGGCCCACCTGGATGTCCACCGGGTTGGTCAGGCAGCGGACCGAGCCGCCGCCCTTGTGGAACTCCGAGACGTCGACGAGCTCGACCGCGAACCCCCAACCCTCGAGCCGGGCCCGCACGTGGTCGGGCGCGGCCGGCATGACGACCGTGGCCGGGCCGCCGGTGGCGGAGGGGACCACGATCGAGTTGGCCGCGAAGGTGGTCAGGGCCTCCTCCTCGGTGAGCACCAGCGGCTCGGGCACCAGCGCCATCAGGGTGTCCGCGGAGGCCGGGTCGAGCGCGTCCGGGCAGACGATCGCGCGCCGGTCGTCGAGCGGGCAGAAGGCGAGGTCGAGGTGGTACATCCCCGGGTGGGTGATGCGCAGGCCGCGCACGCGCACACCGAGCCCCTCGGCGAGGTGCTTGAGCGCGAGCTCCTCGGTGCGCGGCCCGAACCCGGCGACCAGGGCGTCGCCGCACGGGAAGACGTCGCCGGACTCGAGGTGGGCGCCGATGCCGTGCCGGCCGACGTACGACGTCGTGTACCCGTGGCCGGCGAACCACGGCTGGGCCGAGGCGGTCTCCATCCGACGCTGCTCGTAGCGCATGTGTGACATGACCACGTGCGGCTCGAGGCCGCCGTCCCCGCGGCGCCGCGCGACGGCGAGGCCGAGGTTCATGGCGTAGACCATGTCGGGAGCGTCCGGCCGCTGCGGGATCACGTCCACGGTGCCGCCGACCCGTTCGATGGTCTCGACGAGGGTGCGCCACTGCGCCAGCGCGAGGTCGCGGTCGGGCTGCTCGCCGGGATCCATGAAGGGGTTGATGACGTAGTCGACCCGGAAGTGGGCCGGCTCGACCATGACGTAGTGGCGGCCCCAGGCCAGCGACATGTGTTCCCCTCCTTGAGCAGGTGTGAGCGCGAAGATTGTCAGACAATCTGACATTCACTAGTCTCACTCACGGAGGGCGACACCCGCAAACCACCAGGGCGAGGATGGATCCATGGGCCAGGCCCGCACCGAGCAGCTGCCGTTCGGCACGCTCCACCTCGAGCACGCCTCGACCGTCGACCGCGTCGCCGAGGAGCTGCGGCGGGCGATCTTCGAGGGCGAGCTCGAGTCCGGGACGCCGCTGCGTGAGGTCGCGATCGCGGCCTCGCTCGGGGTCTCCCGGCCGACGGTGCGGGAGGCGCTCACGGTTCTCGTCGGCGAGGGGCTCGCCACCCGCGAGCCCAACCGTGGGGTCGCGGTGGCCACTCCGGAGGCCGACTCGGTGCGTGATGTGTGCGCGGCGCGGCTGGTGCTGGAGGGCGCCGGTGTCCGGAGCTGGCCGACGGCCTCGGACGAGCAGCGCGCCCGGGTGCACTCGACGCTCGGCGAGTACATCTCGGCCATCGACGCCAACGCGTCCTACCAGGAGCTCAACGAGCGCCACCTCGCCTTCCACGTCTCGCTGGTCGGCCTGACCGGCTCCCCCCGGCTGGTCGCGATGCAGGAGAACCTCGTGGTCGAGCTCAAGCTCGCCCTGGCGCAGGTCGACCGGATCCGCCGCAACGCCCATGACCAGGCGCGCTCCCACGCGGCCCTGGTGCGGTTGCTCGAGGAGGACGACATCGACGGGGCCCACGCCTTCCTCGTCCAGCACCTCGCTGACGCCGAGGTCCAGATCGTCGAGGCGCTCGACCTGACCTGACCGCCCCCACCACCGGGCCGACCTGAAGCACTGGGCTGACCTGAACGCTGACCTGAAACACTGTGGCCCGTGATCCGGTTACTGAGCTGGCTGGTGACCACGGCCGTGGCCGTGGCGGCCGCGGCCCTGCTGATCGACGGCATCTACTTCGACGGGCCGGTGCACGGCGGCGAGGAGATCAGGCACAAGCTGGTGCCGCTGCTGCTCGTGTCCCTGATCCTCGGGGTCGTGACGTCGTTCGTGAAGCCGATCCTCACGATCCTGTCCATCCCGCTGATCATCGTCACGCTCGGGTTGTTCCTGCTGGTGATCAACGCGGCGATGCTCAAGTTCACCAGCTGGCTGGCCGACAAGCTCGACATCGGCTTCCATGTCGAGGGCTTCTGGCCGGCCGTGGGGGGCGCGATCGTGATCACCGTGGTGACGTGGATCGTCGACGGCGTGATCGGAGAGGCCCGCTGAGCCCGGCGATCCCCCCTCCGCGCACGCCCGGGCACTACGCGATCGCGATGGTCTGCCTGGGCAACATCTGCCGGTCCCCGATGGCAGACGTCGTGCTGACCCAGCGCGTCGACGACGCCGGGCTGGCCGGCCGGGTCACCGTCTCCAGCTGCGGCACCGGCGACTGGCACATCGGCGACCCGATGGACGAGCGCGCGGCCGCGGTCCTGCGCGCCAACGACTTCGACCCCTCGGCGCACCGCGCGCAGCAGTTCGCGCCCCAGTGGCTGGTCTCCAACGACCTGGTGCTCGCGATGGACGCCCGCAACCTGGCCGACGTACGCCGCGTCACAGCGGCATCGGGTGGTCATGTGGACCCGGACCGGGTGCGGCTGTTCGGTGACTACGACCCCGTCGAACCGGGTCGCGAGGTTCCGGACCCGTACTACGGTGGGCCGCAGGGCTTCGAGGAGGTGCTGGCGATGGTCGAACGGACCTGTGCCGTCCTCGTCTCCGCCTTGCAGCGGCTGCCCGGCCTCCGCGACCCCGGCTCCGACGCGTGAGCACCCCGAGGACATGACCCGCCAGCCCGTCGTGGCCAGGCACGCCGAGGAGCTGCTCGGCGCGGCCGTCGTCGCCACCGCGCCGCTGGCCGGCGGGGACACCTCGTCGGCGACCAAGCTGCGGCTCTCCGACGGCACCACCGCGATCATGAAGACCCATTCCCACCCGCCGCCCGGGTTCTTCGCGGCCGAGGCCCAGGGGCTGCGCTGGCTCGGCGAGGCCTCGGCCCAGGGCGGTGTCCCGGTGCCCGAGGTGCTCGGCGTCGACGAGGAGTGCCTGATCCTGCGCTGGGTCGAGCCGGGCAAGGTCTCGCCCGACGCAGCCACGTCGTTCGGCGAGGCGCTCGCCGCCACCCATGCCGCGGGTGCCCCGTCGTACGGCGGCGAGTCCGACGGCTTCATCGGCAAGCTCCCGCTGCCCAACAGCCCGTGCGACTCGTGGGCGGAGTTCTACGCCGTCCGCCGGGTGCTGCCCTACCTCAAGCTCGCCCGCGACCGGGGCGCGGTGAGCGACGTCGAGGCCGGGCTGGTCGAGGGGGTGATCGGCAAGCTCACGACACTGCTGCCCGAGGAGCCGCCGGCCCGGCTGCACGGCGACCTCTGGAACGGCAACGTCCTCTGGGGCCAGGAGAGCCGGGTCTGGCTGGTCGACCCGGCGGCGTACGGCGGCCACCGCGAAGTCGACCTGGCGATGCTGGCCCTGTTCGGTCTGCCGCACCTGCCGCGGGTCCTGGAGGCCTACCAGGAGGCCGCGCCGCTCGCCGAGGGCTGGGAGGAACGGGTGGCGCTGCACCAGCTGTTCCCGCTGCTCGTCCACGCGGCGCTCTTCGGCGGCGGCTACGGCTCCCGGGCCGCCGAGGCCGCCGCGCGGTACGCGTGAGCGGTTGTCAACAGTCCGCGCCGCACCGGATGTCGTCCCCAGCTACCGGCGAGCCCGCCTGTAGACCGCCTTCAGGCTGATCGGCTGCTCGGCCACGGTCAGCCGCAGCTTCCGCTTCTTCTTCGCCTTGCCCTGGACGCCCTTCCACTTCTTGAACACGTAGTGGACGCCGTGCTTGACGAAGACCTTCGGCGCCACCAGCTTCACGACGGTGCCGGGGTCGAAGGCCGAGCGGTACGGCGTGCGATGGCGCTTGCCGTCGACCTTGATCTTCACCTTCCCCGGTGACGACCTCAGCTCGAGCCGGGTGGCGCCGGCGTAGGAGATCCGGTGGATGCCGCCCGAGCCGGCGTTGTACTCACCGTTGGTGAAGGAGCCGTAGTCGACGAAGTAGAGGTCGCGGTCCGGCCCGACGGCGAGCTTGGCCGGTGCGCCGGCGGACTGGGCGAACACCTGGACCCTCGACGGGTCGGGCTGGCCGTTGGCGTCCTTGGCCAGCCGCCAGATGCAGCCGCGCAGGAAGTCGGAGAAGAACAGCGCGTCCTGGTAGCCGCCCGGCCAGTTGGTGCCGAGTGGCGTGAAGGCGATGCCCGACATGGCCGAGGAGCGGTTGGCCGGGCAGCTCTCGCCAGGCGTGAGCGGCGTGGCCCCGGTGCGGGTCCGGTAGCTGAAGACGGGCGGCTGGACCGCACCCGGGCCGGCGTCGTAGAGCCCCTGGCAGACGGTATTGATGCCGGCCGGCATGCTCCAGCTGGGGTTGACCACGGACTGCCCGCCGGCGCCCTCGTAGCAGGGCCAGCCGCGGTTGACGAGGCTGGTCGTGGGTGCGTCGCCGAGCCTGTTGATCTCCTCCCAGTTGGACGACCCGACATCCACGCTCCACAGCTGCTCGCGGCCCTGGCGGAAGGTGAGCCGCCACGGGTTGCGCTGGCCCATCGCCACCAGCCACTGACCGGCGGTCGCCTGCGTGGGGTTCAGCCCGGCGTCCGGGTCCATCCGGAAGATCGTGCCGTCGATCCCGAGCGGGTCGCCGGACGTGCGCTGGTCCTGGGCCCGCAGCGAGCCGCCCTCGTTGACCGGGTCGCCGGGGCACGCGGGCCCCTCCGGGTAGCTCGCATCGTTGGCCTGGCCCCAGTCCGCGCCGCGGAAGCTGGCGCCGTCGCCGGCCGAGGCGTAGAGCTTGCCGTCGGGGCCGAACAGCACGTCACCGGAGGAGTGGCTGGAGAACTGCGCACAGCCGTCCTCCACCAGGACGTGCTCGCTGCCGGGCGCCATCGTCCAGCCCAGGGCGGTGTGCTCCGCGGTGAGCCGGGACACCCGGTCGAGCACCGGGCAGCCGCGCGTGGGCGGGGACAGCGTCGCCTCGTCGGAGTCGTCGGGGCCGCAGTTGTCGTAGGCGATGCCGGGCGTCCCCCAGGCCGGGACCGTCCCGGGGTCCTGCGGGTCGGCGTTGAGCGTGTAGTTGACGTACACGTAGGGGCGCGCCGGGAAGTGCGGATCGACCGTGATGCCGGTCAGTCCGCGGTCGCCGTAGTTGTCGACCTCCACCGAGAGGTCGGCGAAGTCGGTCGACGTCGCTGCGGGCTCGAACTGCCCGCTCGCGGGGTCGTAGTCGAAGGACTTGATGCCCCCGGTCTTGAGGGCGATGAACGCCGTGCCGTCCGGCGCGAAGGCGACCGACACCGGCTCGGAGATGCCGCCGATCATGGTGGTGTCGTGGAACCCGGCCGGCAGCGTGACCTTCGCCGCCGCGGCGCGGTGGACGAGCCGCGCGCCCGGTCCACCCGGGTCGGCCGAGGCCTGCGTGCTCGCGACGGCGGCCGGGCAGGTGGCGACCAGCGCCAGGGCGGCCACCCCGGCCAGCCGGGTGCGACGTCGTTGCATGATCGAGCGCCTCCTCATGGGGCTCATGGGCTCATCGGGCTCATCGGGCCCGTCGGTAGATCGCACGCAGCATCACACTCGGATCCCAGACCGTCACCTGGTGCTTGCGCGCGCCGCCGTCCGACCAGCGCACGAACACCCAGCGCACGCCGTGCCTGCGCACCGACCGCCGGGCCTTGACCTCGACGGTGGCGCCGCGGACGAGCTGCACGGAGTGCCGGCCCACCGCGTCGAGCCCCCGGGGCCTGGTCCGCACGGTCAGTGTCACCAGCTGCGGGTCGAGCCGCAGCTCCATCGTCCCGATGGCGCCCTGGTCGTCGGTCACCGTGACAACGAGCTGGAGGTGCGACCCGGCCGGCATCGGCGGCACGACGAACCGCCCGCTGGCCACGTGGTCCCAGCGCCGCACCTCGACCCGCGCGCAGCCGGCACAGTCCTGCCGCTGCATCACGAACGAGTACGCCGTGTCGGGCAGCTGCTGGTCGGGGTCGGTGGCCGCGGCGTCGAAGCCGATGGTCTGGCCGACGTGGAAGCCGCCCCCGGGGGATGACGTGAGCCGCGTGACGGTCGGCGCGGTGTTGGGGGTGGTGACGGCGTAGGTCGCGGTGTACGTCGTGGCCGTCGCCGGCGCGGACAGCTCGTGCGAGCGGGCTCCGCCGTCCGACCACGAGGCGAAGGTCCCGGTGCCGTGCGTGGACGCCGCGGTGATGGTGACCCGGGAGCCCTGGATGAAGGTCTCGGCGTACGGCGCCACGTGATCGTCGCCGTTGACCGTGACCGTCGCGCCGGCCGGTGCGCTCGCGAAGGCAAGGTCGACGGTCCTGGGGTCGAGCTCGATCGTCCTGGTGGCCTTGAGCCCGCCGCTGTCGGTGACCGTGAGGGTCAGCAGCAGGTGCGAGGGGTACTCGTGGTCCGGAGCCGCGAAGCTGCCGGTCGGGCCGGAGAACGTGGTGAGGCTGTGGGTGTGGCACACGCCGCTGGGGCAGTGCCGGATCGCGACGTTCCAGCTGTACGCCGACGCCGGCAGGGCGCCGTCCTGCGCGTCGGTCGCGGTGGCGGAGAAGCCGATCGTCTGGCCGACCGCCCACGTCAGCGAGGGGTCCGGCGTCACCGTGCCGAGCACCGGCGGTGTGTTGCCGGACTGGATCTGCACAGTGGCGGTCGAGGTGTGGCCGTGCCCGTCGTCGACGCGCAGCCCGACGGTGTAGGTGCCGACGTCGTACTGCCAGGCCGGCTTCGCCGCAGTGGAGTCGTCGTGGGCCCCGTCGCCGTCGAGGTCCCAGGCGTAGGTCAGCGGGTCGCCGTCGGGGTCGGTGGAGGTGGTGCCGTCGAAGTGCACCATGAGCTGAGCAGTGCCGGAGGTGTGGTCCGCGACGATCCTCGCGGTGGGGGCGGCGTTGCCGCCGGTGTAGACGATGCGGTGCACGCCGGCGGCGTTCTCGGTCGGCACGCCGGCGTCGTCGAGCCCGTAGTCGACGTAGTAGAGGTCGCCGCCCGGCCCGGTCACCAGGTCGACCGGGGTCTCGGCGGCCTGGACGAACGGGTGGATGACGCTCGGGTCGGGGTCGCCGTTCGGCTTCTTCCCGAGCACCCAGACGCACGAGCGGGCGTAGTCGGAGAAGAACATCGCGCCCTTGTACGCCGCCGGGTAGTTGCTCAGCGCCGAGCCGAACGCCACGCCGGACACCGACGACGTCTCGTTCTGGCAGTCCTCGCCCGGCGTCAGCAGCGGGCCGCGCGTCTCGTAGCTGAAGTAGGGCGCGGCCACCGCTCCGACGCCCTCGGCGTAGAGGTTCTCGCACAGCGGCTTGTCGAGCGCGTCCCAGCCCTCCTGGACCAGCGAGCCGGTCCAGCTGCCCTCGTAGCAGGGCCAGCCCCGGTTGACCGGCGCGGCCACGCTGGTGACGTCGGGGATCCGGTTGACCTCCTCCCACTTGCTGGCCCCGACGTCGCCGGACCACAGCTCGTTGGAGAGGCCGCTGCCGTCGGCCTTCGGCCGGAAGGTCAGCCGCCACGGGTTGCGCTGGCCGTAGGCGACCAGCCACTGGTTCGCCGTCGCCTGGGTCGGGATGAGCCCGGTGTCCGGGTTCATCCGCACGATGGAGCCGTCGACGCCGAGCGGGTCGTTGGGGCTGCGGTAGTCCTGCGACCGTAGCGAGCCGCCCTCGTCGGGCGGGTCGTCGGAGCACGGGCTGGCGTACTGGCCGTAGTCGAGGGTGTCGAAGCTCGCGCCGTCACCGGCGCTGGCGTAGAGCAAGCCGTCGGGGCCGAAGGCCACGTCACCGGAGGCGTGGCTGCCGAACTGGAAGCAGCCGCTGGCCAGCAGCTCCTTCTCGGCACCGGTCATCTCCCACCCGTTGGCGTGCTTGACCGCGCTGAGCCGCGTGACCCGGTCCATGACCACGCAGCCCGCGGTGGGCGGCTCGGTCGTCGCGGGGTTGGGGCAGTCGTCGTACTGCTCGCCGGGCGTGCCCCACTTCGGCACGATCGGCGGGTCGTCGCGCGGGTCGCGGTTGTAGGTGTAGCTGACGTAGACGAAGTTGTGGCCGTCGGTCCCGAACTGCGGGTCGAGCGCGATGCCGGTCAGCCCGCGGTCCCAGTAGTTGTCGACGCTGACGCTGAGGTCGGCGAAGTTGGTCGAGGTCGCGTTGCCCTCGAACCGGCCGGTCGCGCTGTCGTAGTCGAAGGACTTGATGACGCCGGTCTTGAGGGCGACGAACGCCGTACCGTCGGGCGCGAAGTCGACCGCGGTGGCCTCGGAGATGTTGCCGATGACCTTCACGTCGGCGAAGCCGGTGGGCAG
>NZ_DASUFR010000235.1:0-2544 GCF_036274455.1 Nocardioides sp.
TTGCCCACCGCGTGGGAGCGGGCCCGGAAGCGGGTGGACCTCGAGGACCCGGTGGTCGGGTGGACGGCGAGCCTCGGGCTCACGCTGCTCTCGCTGTTCCTGAGGCTGTGGAAGCTCGGGACGCCGAAGCTGTTCGAGTTCGACGAGACCTACTACGCCAAGGACGCGTGGTCGCTGCTCCACTTCGGCTATGCCAAGAACTACGTCGACGGCGCCAACGACAAGATCCTCGACGGCCACACCACCGGCCAGTGGGGCACCAGCCCGGAGATGGTGGTCCATCCCGAGGTGGGCAAGTGGCTGATCGCGCTGGGCGAGAAGGCCTTCGGGATGGATCCGTTCGGCTGGCGGGTCGCCGCGGCCGTCGTCGGCTCGCTGATGGTCCTGGTGATGTGCCGGATGGTCCGGCGGATGACCGGCTCGACCGCGTTGGGCCTGGTCGCGGGGCTGCTGCTGAGCCTGGACGGGCTCCAGTTCGTGCTCTCCCGGCTGGCCCTGCTCGACATCTTCCTGTCCTTCTTCATCCTGTGCGCCGTGGCCTGCGTGGTCGCCGACCGCGACTGGCACCGAGCCAAGCTGGCCCGGCTGGTCCCGCACCAGGTGTACGACGACTCGTCGTACGGACCGGTCCGGGGGCTGCTGTTCCGGCCCTGGCTGCTGGCCAGCGGGATCTGCTGGGGGCTGGCGATCGGGACCAAGTGGACCGCGATCTACCCGCTCGCCGCGTTCGGGCTCATGGTCTGGCTGTGGAGCGCGGGGGCGCGCCGGTCCTTCGGGGTGCGCTGGGCGACGCTGCGCTCGATCGTCACCGACGGCGTGCCGGCGTTCGTCCACCTGGTCCTCGTCGCCGCGGTCGTCTACGTAGCGAGCTGGACCGGCTGGCTGGTGCACGCGGACGTGTACGAGAACTCGCTGTCGTCGACGCAGTACACGCAGTTCGTCAAGGAGCGTCCGTGCAAGACCGACGCGGACGGCAAGCTGCAGGAGAACAACCTCGACAACAGCGGCAAGCGCTGGCCGACGGCCAGCGAGCCGGACGCGCACGGCCTCGGTGAGGTGTGGCAGTCGCTCCGCTCGCTGTACTACTACCACCGCGACGTCTACACCTTCCACACCCACTTCCTGAACTGCTCGACGCACACCTACCAGTCGAAGCCGTCGGGGTGGCCGCTCCTCAACCGCCCGGTCGGCGTGGCGGCGGACACCGGCATCGAGCCAGGTACGCGCGGCTGCGACGCCCCGGCCGACAGCACCTGCCTCAAGCAGGTGCTGCTCATCGGCACACCCACGATCTGGTGGGGCGGCATCCTCGCCCTGCTCTACGCGGTGGCGATGTGGGTCGGAGCCCGCGACTGGCGGTTCGGGGTCGCGGTGGTCGGTACGGCGTCCACGTGGCTGCCGTGGCTGCAGTACGACACCCGGCCGATCTTCCTGTTCTACGCGGTCGCGACCCTGCCGTTCGTCGTGCTCGCGCTGACCCTGGCCATCGGGAAGATGATCGGCAGCTCGCGGGCGCCCTCACCACGGCGTACGGCGGGCGTGGTCGTCGGCGGCTCGTTCGTCGTGCTGACGGTGCTCAACTTCGCGTGGTTCTGGCCGATCTTCACCGACCAGCTGCTGACCCACTCGGAGTGGGCGGACCGGGTGTGGTTCCAGCGCTGGATCTGACCCCCGGTCTCACTTGGCGCAGACATGGCGGGCATGCCTCGCCGCCTTGAGCCTCTTCAGGGCCTTGGCGAGCTGCTTGCGGGCCTTGGCGACATCGGCCTTGCTCCCCGACGCCTCGGCGTGCCTGAGCGCGTGCCGGGCCGCCGACACCTTGTGCTTGGCCCTCGTGACGACCTCGGACAACGCGGCCAGGTTGCAGCGCATGAAGGTGAGCGACGCCGGGCTCGGGTCCACGACGCCGCCGCTGTCCCGCGCCCGCGCCTGGAGGGTGTGCGAGCCGCTCCTGAGGTCTCCCCAGAGAGTGAGGGAGGAGCCGCACGAGGCGAACGGCCGAGCATCGAGGCTGCACTCGAACTGGCTGCCGCCGATGCCCACCAGGCTGATCACGTCGGTCGCCCGCCGAAGCTTGTGCTTGCCGACGATCAGGGTGTTGGGCCCGATGGAGATGGTGACGACCGCGGTGCAGGCAGCCTGGCTGCTGCCGTTGCTCACGACGAGCTGGTAGGCGTGTCCCTCGGTGACCGGGACCGACATGCTGCTGGAGTTCAGGCTCGTGCCCTGGTCGCCGAGGTAGTTCTGGGCCTGGTTGGCGGGGTTGTAGCTGCCGTCGTAGAGCGCCACGAACACGTTCCCCGAGTTGGGCCCGTCGCCGCCGCAGTCGGCCGCCGCGCGGGTGATGGTCAGGCAACCGGTGTTCTGCGCGACGTACGACGCCTGTGCGTAGTTGAACGTGGAACCCGCAGCGGTGGTCCCCGGAAAGGTCTTCGGTGCCGCGCAGGTCGAGGGAGTGCCGCTGCGGAAGACGTGGCCGTTCTGGGTGAGCGACCCGTTGAGGTTGAGGATCTGGGGAGTGTCGATGGCGGCGCTCGCCGGCCC
>NZ_DASUFR010000236.1:0-9982 GCF_036274455.1 Nocardioides sp.
TCTCGCGCGCGAAGAACCCGTCGGCGATGGCCTTCTCGGCGCGGTTCTGCGACTCGACGCCCCACGCGTCCTGCTCGGCGCGGGTGACCCCGCGGGAGGTCGCGACGTTCTCGGCGGTCTGGCCCATGGCGAGGTAGACGTCCGGCAGCAGGCCCTGCTCGCGCGGGTCGGTCCAGGTCGCGTTGGTCTTCGCCGTCTCGACGCTGCGCGCCTCGGCGTCGGCGAACAGCGGGTTCTTGACGTCCTCGGCGCCACCGCCGGCACCGGCGAACTTCTTGTAGCGGCTCACGCACTCGACGCCGGCGCTGACGAAGATGTCGCCCTCGCCGGCCTTGATCGCGTGGAAGGCCATCCGGGTCGTCTGCACCGACGACGAGCAGTAGCGGGTGATCGTGGCGCCCGGGACCTCGTCGAGGCCGAGCAGCACGTTGACCACCCGGGCCATGTTGTTGCCGGACTCACCGCCCGGGAGCCCGCAGCCGAGGTAGTGGTCGTCGATCGTCTTCGGGTCGAGCTCGGGCACCTTGGCCAGCGCCGCCTCGATGATCGCCGCGGTCAGGTCGTCGGGGCGGAGGTCGACGAGCGAGCCCTTGTTGGCGCGGCCGATGGGGGAGCGTGCGGCAGAGACGATCACGGCTTCGGGCATGCCCCGAGACTAGAGGAGGCCGGCACCGGCCCGGGGTGTGGGTGTGGTCACCCCTCGGGGGTCGTGAGGGCGTGCATGACCAGCGCGAGCGAGCCGGACAGGAACGCGCGGCGCTCGCGCTGGGGCTTCTGCAGGGCCGCGAACAGGAGCCCGTCGAACGACGCGACGAGCGCCTCGGCCCGCCCGTCGCCGCGCTCCCTGTCGGCCTGGCTGAGAAGCCCGTCCACCACACCGACCAGGCGCACGCGTGAGGCAGCCAGGGCCTCGGCGACCGCCGGGTTGCGCGGGGCCTCGAGGGACAGCTCGAGCTTGGCCAGGATCAGCTCGCGCTCGTCCAGCCAGCGCTCGAACAGCGCCAGCGTCAATGCGACCGCCCGGGCCTCGTCGCCGGAGCACTCGACGAGCTCGGCGCCGAGCGCGTCCACGTCGGCGGCCATGGTGGCGGCGACGTACTCGGTCACGGCGAGCTGCAGCGCCTGGCGGGTGCGGAAGTACGCCGAGCAGGTGCCCTCCGGGAATCCTGCTCGCCGGTCGACGGCCCGGTGGGTCAGGCCGCGCAGGCCCTCGTCGGCGACGACGTGCACGGCCGCGTCGAGCAGCTCACGGCGGCGCGGCGTCAGCGCAGCGGGGCTCGCGGGCGATGTGACGGACGGCACGTCAACCGAATCTACCCACGAAGTTGCCTCCGCGGTGCCGGACACGTATCTTCTACACACGTAGAAGATTCTACAGACGTAGAAAGGAATCGATCATGTCGTACGACCTCAGCGCAGCCATCCCGTTCGTCGTGATCGTCGCCCTGCTCGCCCTTGTCGGCGGCATCGCCTCGGTCACCGTCCTCGGCCGGTCGGTGGTTCACCACCACCGCACCCGGGTGGCCCGGCACGAGAGCATCCCGGCGTACTACCGCCACCTCGTCCTCGCCCACTGATCCGGGCACACTCCCGCCCGGAACCGCACGCCCCGCACTCGGCCCGCTCTGGCAGAGTCGGGGCGTGCGTCATCGCTACGAGTGCCCGATGCGCTGGGCCGACCTCGACGAGCTGGGGCACGTCAACAACGTGGTGTACGTCGACTACCTCCAGGAGGCGCGCGTCGACATGCTCCGCGCGCACGGCCGGGGGCCGCGCGCACTCGCCGACGGGCTCGTGGTGGTGCGGCATGAGGTCACCTACCTCAAGCCGCTGACCTTCGAGTTCAGGCCGGTCTCGATCGAGTGCTGGGTGACCGACATCAGGGCCGCCACGTTCACCATGGCCTACGAGATCTTCGACGATCGGGACGCCGACCGGGTCGTCTACGTGCGCGCCACCACGGTGCTGACGCCGTTCGTGTTCGCCGAGGAGCGGCCGCGCCGGATCACACCCGAGGAGCGTGCCGTACTCGAGCAGCACCTCGAGCCCGACCAGCAGGCACGCCGACGCATCCCGTCGCTGCCGGACCAGGTCACCAGCCACTACCCGGTCCACGTGCGCTTCTCCGACGTCGACGTCTACGGCCACGTCAACAACGTGAAATACTTCGAGTACCTCCAGGAGGCGCGGATCACGATGGTCCGCGGGCTGGTCCCGGAGCGCGCGTTCAGCGTCGTCGTGGCGCAGACGGACGTCGACTACCTCCAGCCGCTGATGTTCCGCGCCGAGCCCTACGACTGCCGTTCGGCGATCGTCCGGGTCGGGAACCGCTCGATGACCATCGAGTCCGACATCCGCGATGGCGACCGGGTGCTGGCCCGGGCGCGGGTGGTCGTCGTCTTCTTCGACCTCGAGGGCGGGCGGTCGACCGAGCCCGACCCGGAGGTGCGCGACGTGCTGCTGGCGGCCTCGGTCGGCGCCGGTTGACCGAACAGCTTCCGCCGCGTCAGCCCACGGTGACCGCGAGAGCGGCCAGCCGGGCGTCACGGCGCAGCCGGCGCAGGGCGCGGTGCCGGGCCACCCGCACCGCCACCGGGGTGAGGCCGAGCGCCCGGGCGGCGTCCGCCACGCTCAGCCCGACCACGTCCACGCACGCCACCACGTCCCGTTCCCGCGGGGTCAGCGTGGCCAGCAGCTCACGCACCCAGGCGCCGTCGGCGACCGCGGACTCGGGACCCTCGATCGGCTCGACGGTCACCTCGGCGACCGGGTCGGTCTGCCGGCGGCTGCCGCGGCGCTGGACGTTGGCGGCGATCCGGCGGGCGATGCCGAACAGCCACGCCCCGAACTCGTCCGCACCACCGGTGTAGTCGCCCACCTTCTCGGCCGCGGTCAACCACGCCTGGGCGGCGATGTCCTCGGCCGTGACCGCGCCGTCGCCGCCGGACCGGGTCCGGAGCCACACGACGAGTCGCCCGGCGTGCGCTCGGTAGAGCGTCCGCCACGCGTCCTCGTCACCGCACTTCGCCGCGGCGACGACCTCGTCGTCCCTCACTCCCGTTGGCCGTTCCCGTTCCCGTTGCCGGGTCCGGTCGGCGGCTGGTCGGGGTGGCCATGCTGATGGGGCTTGGTCTGCCCGTGGTGGTTGCCCTGGTCGGTGTGGGGCCTGGTCTGGCCGTGGTGGTTGCCCTGGTTGGTGTGCGGCTTGGTCTGGCCGGTGTGGTTGCCGTTGTCGTGCTGGGCGCCGTACAGACCGGTGTGGTTGCCGTTGTCGTGGTGGTTGGGCTTGGCCAGGCCGGTGTGGTTGCCCTGGTCGTGGAGGGTGCCGACCCCGCCCGGCGCCGCCAGCGCCTCTCCGGTGGCCGAGGCGCCGGCCTCGGCCACCTGCTCAGGGGTCGGCGTGGTCCTCGGTGCGTGGGGTGCGGGCCGCGGGTCACGTACGCCGTCGAACGGCGAGGCGACGCCGGGCACCGCGCCGGTCAGCCAGGCGAAGCAGGCCAGGATCAGGACCGTCACGCCGGCCACCAGGGCCCGGGCCGGGCCGTCCTTGGGGCGCGCGACCGCGGCTGCGCTCAGCTGGGAGAGCTGGGCGAGCAGCACCGGGTCCGGCTCGAGCTCGGGGACGTCGATCCTGAGGTCCTGCAACACCGCTGCACCTGCTTCCGTGAAAACGGGGTGGCCCGACGGTAGTACGGGGATGACGTGCCCGCCGGGCCAACCCGGAACCCCCCTCCCCACTGGCTCGCAGCACGAGGGAGCCTCGCCGGGCGTCGTCCGTGCCGACGACACCCGCATCCGTCTCCTGTCGCGGGGGCGTCTGGGTGTTACACCGAAGGTTCAGCCGGTCTCGTCGAAGGTGTTGACCATGAACTGCGCCGCGTGGGTGATGTAGTCCCAGAACTGCGCGTCCTGCTCCGCGGTCAGCGTCCCGTCCTCGACCAGCTCGTCGAGGGCGGCCCGGAAGTGGGTGAGCCAGTGGTCCTTGGCGGTCGGGGTGACGGCGAAGGGAGCGTGCCGCATCCGGAGCCGGGGGTGGCCGCGGGTGTCGGAGTAGGTCGTGGGGCCGCCCCAGTACTGCACCAGGAACAGTCGGAACCGCTCCTCGGCGCCGGTGAGGTCCGCCTCCGGGTAGAGCGGGCGCAGCACCGGGTCGGTCGCGACGCCCTGGTAGAACCGGGCGACGATGCGGCGGATCGTCTCGTAGCCGCCGATCTCGTCGTAGAACGTGCTCATCGCCGTCCATTCTCCCCACCATCGGCGGGAGCCTCCCAATCGCCGTGCAAGACTCGCGCCATGGCGACGACACGCAACGCGAGCACGCACTGGGAAGGAAGCCTCTTCGAGGGCGCCGGGCAGGTCACCCTCCAGAGCTCGGGGATCGGCACGTACGACGTGACCTGGGCGTCGCGCGCCGAGGAGCCGAACGGCCGCACCAGCCCGGAGGAGCTGATCGCCGCCGCGCACTCCTCGTGCTTCTCGATGGCGCTGTCCAACGGGCTGGCCAAGGCGGGCACCCCGCCGACGGCCCTCGACACCTCGGCCGAGGTCGACTTCGTGCCCGGCACCGGCATCACCGAGATCCGGCTCACCGTGCGCGGCAGCGTCGAGGGCATGAGCAACGACGACTTCGTCGCGGCCGCCGAGGACGCGAAGGCCAACTGCCCGGTCAGCCAGGCTCTCAAGGCGGTGCCGATCAAGCTCGACGCCGCGCTGGCCTGACCCCGACCTCGGCAGTCGCAGCCTCAGTCCGCGACGGTCGCCTGGTCGTCTGTCGACGAGGAGTCAGGTGTGGTCACGACCGCACGTGACTTGTCGTCGCGGTGCCAGACCACCCGCTGGGGGAACGGGACCTCGATCCCCTCGTGGTCGAACCGCGCCTTGATCCGCTGGCGCAGCTCGCGGGCGACGCCCCACTGCTCCATGGGCGCGGTCTTGACCAGCACCCGCAGGGTGATCCCATCGGGGTTCAGCGCCTCGACACCGGTGACCTCGGGTGGCTCGATGATCACGCTGTGGAAGTCGTCGTCCTCCCAGAGGTCGTGCGCCACGTCGGCGAGCACCTGGCGCGCCCGACCGAGGTCCTCGTCGTAGCCGACCGCGACATCGATGACCGCGCGCGACCAGTTCTGGCTCTTGTTGCCCACGCGCATGATCTCGCCGTTGGGGACATACCAGACCGTGCCGTCGAGGTCGCGCAGCCGGGTCACCCGAAGAGTGACCGCCTCGACGGTGCCGGTCGCCTCGCCCACGTCGATCACGTCGCCGACGCCGTACTGGTCCTCGAAGATCATGAAGACACCGGAGAGGAAGTCCTTGACCAGTGACTGGGCGCCGAACCCGAGCGCGATGCCGAGGATCCCGGCGCTGGCGATGATGGGTGCGATGTTCACGCCGAGCTGGCTGAGGATCATGGTGCCGAAGACCGCGATGAGCACGCCGGTGATCACACTCTTGAAGAGGTCGCCCATGGTCTTGGCGCGCTGCACCCGGCGGGTGGCGGCGGCCAGCTCGCGGAGCTCCTGGGTGTGGGTCTGCGCGACCGTACGACGACGACGGAAGACGCCGGCCTTGCCGGGCACCACGCTGCCCTCGGCCCGGGCGACCAGCCGGTCCACGAGCCGGTGGCAGACGAACCGCAGCACGAACATCAGCGCGAGCAGGCCGAAGACGGCCAGCGGGAGGCCGATCAGCCAGTCGGTCAGGTTCGCCAGCGGCTTGGAGTCAGTGCGGTCGTAGACCCAGTTGCAGAGCGACTCGTCCTTCTCGCACGGGTTGCTCAGGAGCATGGCCCCCAGTATTCACACCTCGAGATCTGGATATCGTGGGGGCGTGACCATCGCCGCGAGCACCCTGGCCCTCGTCGTACCCATGGATGTGCCCGTCGGGTGGCCCGAGGCACCCGACGTGAACATGGTCCACGCGCTGCTGATCTTCGCGGGCATCCCGCTGCTGCTGATCATCCTGATCACGCTGGCCGTCTACCTCCCCTCGATCGCCCGCGGTGAGCGCATCGCCCCGGGCCAGCCACCCGTCGAGGACCAGTGGCTGGGCGGGCCGCGCAGCGGCACCGCGGAGCTGAAGGGACCGGAGGCCCAGGATGCCGAGGCCGGTGGTGCGAGTGGTCGCTGGTGATGGGTCCCACGGGCACATGAACGCACGGTTCAGCGCGAGCGACAAGGTCGCGCTCGACGAGACGATCCGCAAGGCCGAGCGGGTCTCGCGGGTCGAGTTCTCCGTCTTCGTCGGCCACGCCGAGGGAGACCCTCGGGCCTACGCCGTCAGCCTGCACAGCACGCTCGTCGCCCCGGCCCGGAGCATCCTGATCATGGTCGACCCGGACGCCCGGGCGGTGGAGGTCGTCACCGGCAGCCACGTGCGCCGAACGCTCCGCGACGCCCAGGTCGAGCTCGCGGTGGCCGAGATGCAGACGCTCTTCGCCGCCGGTGACCTCGTCGGCGGCCTGCGCCGCGGCATCCAGATGCTGGCCGAGCATGCCCGGGCGCCGCAGACCCTCCACGCCCAGCAGCCGTGACCGCCGGCCTCGTCGTCGCCGGTGTGGTCGCGTTGGTGGCGATCGTGCTGGTGGCGTTCTTCCGGGCCCAGGCGCGCGAGCAGGTCCGCGCCGCGCGCGCCGAGACCGCCCGGCTCCAGGCGGTCCTCGACGACGTCAAGGACATCGCCTGGAACAACCGGGAGCTCGCGCCCGACATGTCCACGATCGTGATCGACACGATCCGGTCCGGCGAGGAGCGGCTCGGCCGCAGAGAGCTGCCCAAGTGATCGGCCCGAGGTAGCTCAGCCACGTTGGCTGAGGTGCGAGGCCGTTCACGGCCGAGCCTCGAAGCCTCCGCAGCGAAGACACCCGGGGTGAGTCCCAGCACCGGCTCACCTGGCTTCGAGGCTCGGCGCCGGGGCGCCTCGCACCTCAGCCACCGTGGTGGCCCGCCGCTGGTCGAGCCTGTCGAGACCTCCGCAGCGATGCACCTGCTGGCCGGTCGGTGGCTGAGGTGTGAGGCCGTTCACGGGCGCTCGTACTGAGGTGCGAGCTTGCGAGCCTCGAAGGAGCCTCGAAGCCTCCGCAGCGAAGACACCCGGGGTGAGTCCCAGCACCGGCTCACCTGGCTTCGAGGCTCGGCGCCGGGCGCGCCTCGCACCTCAGCTACCGTGGTGGGCCGCCGCTGGTCGAGCCTGTCGAGGCCACCGCAGGGTAGGCACCTGCTGGCCCGTCGCTGGTCGAGCCTGTCGAGACCTCCGCAGCGAATGCACCTGCTGGCCGGTCGGTGGCTGTGGTGTGAGGCCGTTCACGGGCGCTCGTACTGAGGTGCGAGCTTGCGAGCCTCGAAGGAGCCTCGAAGCCTCCACAGGGAAGGCACCCGGGGTGAGTCCCAGCACCGGGTCGCGCGGCTTCGAGGCTCGGCGCTGGGGCGCCTCGCACCTCAGCCGCCGTGGTGGCCTGCCGCTGGTCGAGCCTGTCGAGACCTCCGCAGCGATGGCACCCGCGTAGGTCCCAGCACCGGGTCACCAGGCTTCGAGGCTCGGCGCCGGGGGCGCCTCGCACCTCAGCCACCGTGATGGCCTGCCGCTGGTCGAGCCTGTCGAGACCACCGCAGGATAGGCACCCGCTCGACCTCCGCAGGTCGAGCCTGTCGAGACCTCCGCAGCGATGGCACCCGCGTAGGTCCCAGCACCGGCTCACCCGGCTTCGAGGCTCGGCGCCGGGGGCGCCTCGCACCTCAGCCACCGTGATGGCCTGCCGCTGGTCGAGCCTGTCGAGACCTCCGCAGCGGATGGCACCTGCTGGCCCGCCGCTGGTCGAGCCTGTCGAGACCACCGCAGGGTAGGCAGCTGCTGGCCCGTCGCCGGTCGAGCCTGTCGAGACCTCCGCAGCGGATGGCACCTGCTGGCCGGTCGGTGACTGAGGTGTGAGGCCGTTCACGGCCGAGCCTCGAAGCCTCCACAGGGAAGGCACCCGGGGTGAGTCCCAGCATCGGGTCACCTGGCTTCGAGGCTCGGCGCTGGGGCGCCTCGTACCTCAGCCACCGTGACGGCTCGGCGCTGGGGCGCCTCGCACCTCAGCCACCGTGCTCAGCCACCGCGGGGTCGAGCGCCTTGCACCTCAGCCACCGTGGCGCGGGTCAGATCAGGCGGTCTCCCGGTCCTTGGCCTGGGCACGCAGCGCGCGGGCCACGTCGGCGCGACCCTCGCGCACGTAGCGCTTGGCGGCAGGGTTCGCCGACGACGTCTCGAGCCACTGGTCGACCCGGTCGAGGAGCTCCTGGCTGGCCAGCTGCTTGGGGAAGATGTACTCCAGAGCGGTCGAGGCGCGCTGGGTGCCCTTCTCCTCCCACATCGTCTCGGCGGCGGTGAGGTACTTCTCGACGTACGGCTTCAGCACGTCGTCCTGGCCGTAGGCCTGGAAGGACAGCACGATGCTGCGCTGGGTCTCGTTCGGTACGTCGTCGCGGACCATCGCGAGCTCCCACGCCTCGGCCTTGGCCTCCGCGGTCGGCATCAGCGCCCTCGCCGCGGCAGCGTGCTCCTTGCCGGAGATCGTGTTGTCGCGGGCGAGCTCCTCGTCGATGCGGGCACCGTCGGCCCGGCCGTTCTTGGCCAGCCCGGACAGCAGCGTCCACCGCAGGTCGGTGTCGACCACGAGCCCGTCGAGCTCGAAGGAGCCGTCGAGCAGCCCCTCGAGGTCGGCCAGCGCCTGCTCGCTGTGCGCGGCCGAGGCGTAGGCGCGGGTGAAGGAGAGCTGGTGGTCACCGCCGGGCTCGGCGGTCGTCAACAGCTCGCGCAGGCCCGTCTCCCACGTGGCCCGCAGCGCGTCGCGGTGCTCGGGCGCGGAGTACTGGTTGGCGGCGATCGCGGCGTAGCCGGGGATCCGGTTCACGCCGAACGCGTCGGTCTCGGACCCGATGCCCGAGAGCACCAGCGTGACGAAGTCGGTCGCGGCCATCTCCGCGTCGCGGGTCATGTCCCACGCCGCGCCCCAGCACAGCGCCCGGGCCAGCGAGTCGTCGATGGTCTCGATGCTGGTGACCAGCGTGTCGAGCGACCGCTCGTCGAGGCGGATCTTGGTGTAGGCGAGGTCGCCGTCGTTGAGCAGCAGCAGGTCGGGCTGCTTCTCGCCGAGGAGCTGCTTGACCTCGGTGAGCTCGCCCTCGACGTCGGTCTCGAGCGACGTACGCCGCACCAGCCGGCCGTCGACCTTATCGTAGAGGCCCACGCCGAGCCGGTGCCGGCGCAGCGTCGGGTAGTCGGCGGGCGCGGTCTGGCGGATCGAGAACGACGCGTAGGTGCCGTCGTCAGCGAGCTCGAACTCCGGCGCCAGCGTGTTGACCCCCGCGGTCTGCAGCCACTCCTGCGCCCACGACTCCAGCTCGCGTCCCGACGCCTTCTCCAGCGCCATGAGCAGGTCCTTGAACTCGGCGTTGGAGAACGCGAAGTCCTCGAAGTAGCCGCGCAGCCCCTCGAGGAACGGGTCGAGCCCGACCCACGCGACGAGCTGCTTGAGCACGGAGGCGCCCTTGGCGTAGGTGATCCCGTCGAAGTTCACCTCGACCGCCTGCAGGTCGTAGTTGTCGGCGGCGATCGGGTGGGTGCTGGGCAGCTGGTCCTGGCGGTAGGCCCAGTTCTTGCGGGCGTTGGTGAAGCCCGTCCACGACTCGGTGAACTCGGTGGCGTTGACCGCGGCGTGGTAGCACGCCCACTCGGCGAACGACTCGTTGAGCCAGAGGTCGTCCCACCACTTCATGGTCACGAGGTCGCCGAACCACATGTGCGCCATCTCGTGGGCGATCACCATCGCCCGGGTCTCGCGCCTCGGTCTCGGTCACCGCCGACCTGAAGATGAACTCGTCGCGGAAGGTGACCAGCCCGGCGTTCTCCATGGCGCCCCAGTTGAACTCGGGCAGGAACGCCTGGTCGTACTTGCCGAAGGGGTAGCGGATGCCGAACAGCTCGTGGAACCGGTCGAGGCAGC
>NZ_DASUFR010000237.1:0-79492 GCF_036274455.1 Nocardioides sp.
AAGCGCACGCTGTCGGTCGCGGTCTACAACCACTACAAGCGCGTGCAGATGATGCAGTCCGAGGGCGAAAACGACCTCGAGCTGCAGAAGTCGAACATCCTGCTGCTCGGTCCCACCGGGTGCGGCAAGACGCACCTCGCCCAGACGCTGGCCCGGCTGCTCAACGTGCCGTTCGCCGTCGCCGACGCCACCGCGTTGACGGAGGCCGGGTACGTCGGCGAGGACGTCGAGAACATCCTGCTCAAGCTGATCCAGGCGGCCGACTTCGACGTCAAGCGGGCCGAGACCGGGATCATCTACATCGACGAGATCGACAAGATCGCCCGCAAGAGCGAGAACCCGTCGATCACCCGGGACGTCTCCGGCGAGGGCGTGCAGCAGGCGCTGCTGAAGATCCTGGAGGGCACCACCGCCTCGGTGCCGCCGCAGGGGGGCCGCAAGCACCCCCACCAGGAGTTCATCCAGATCGACACCACCAACATCCTCTTCGTCGTGGGTGGTGCCTTCTCCGGCCTCGAGCACATCATCGAGCAGCGGGTCGGCAAGAAGACGCTCGGCTTCACCGCGGAGGTCCGCGGCAAGGAGGAGCGCGAGGCCGACGACCTGCTCGCCCAGGTGCGTCCCGAGGACCTCACCAAGTTCGGCCTCATCCCCGAGTTCATCGGCCGCCTCCCGCTGATCGCGAGCGTCACCAAGCTCGACCAGGAGGCGCTGGTCCAGATCCTCACCGTGCCTCGCAACGCGCTGGTCAAGCAGTACCAGAAGCTCTTCGAGCTCGACGGTGTCGAGCTGGAGTTCACCGACGACGCTGTCAAGGCGATCGCCGACAAGGCGATGGAGCGCGGCACCGGTGCCCGCGGCCTGCGCGCGATCATCGAGGAGGTTCTCCTCCACGTGATGTACGACGTACCCTCCCGCGGCGACGTCGCCAAGGTCGTCGTCACCCGCGAGGTCGTCGTCGACGACATCGCCCCCACCCTGGTCCCGCGCGAGTCCGAGGCCAAGAAGAAGAAGTCCGCCTAGCTCCGTGGTGCCGCTGCCGCGGGTTGGCGGCGGCGGCCGATTTCCTCTGGATGGGTCCCCGGATATCCGGTGACCCCTGAGCTTCTGTAGCGAGATCTCGGCACAGAACCGGATGGGTCGGCACAGAACCCACGCCGCTCACCCGGCGATGCCGTCGGGAAAGAGCTCGGCGCGGATCAGCGCGGCCGTGGTCTCCGGACGCTCGAGGTCGGACCAGGCGATGCGGATGCACCTCCAGCCGGTGAGCGTGCAGATCAGCCGCTCGCGGTCGCGTTCGCGGAGGACGACGTCGGTCACCGACTCGCCAGGCTTCAGCAGCTTCTGGTACTTGATCCGGCCGTCGAACTCGAGGAAGACCCCCAGCTCCGGCCAGGCGAAGTCGACGTAGGCCACGATGCGTCCCGTCTCGTCCTCGATCGGGTACTGCGGCACCGGCCTGGGGAGCCCCTGCCTGAAGATGAGGTTGAGCGTGCGGCCCTCGCCCACCGAGCCACCACAACGACTGTCGGCGAGCTGCAGGACGAGCGCCTGCGGAAGCGACCCCGGCCAGTAGGTCATGTACCTCATGCCCTTGGTCAGGTCGTCCATCGTCGTGAGCCTGCGATGCAGCAGGTCGTTGACCACGACCAGGCCGTGCTCCACATCCATGACGGTCGTGCAGTCGAGGGCGGTGCGGGTGGGGCTGGTCAACGAGACGCCGTTGAGCACGACGACGTCCTCCCTTCGAAGGTGACCCAGGTGCTGGATGACTCCGGCCTCGCGCCGACCGGCGCGCCGGTCGAGCCGGGTCAGGTGAACGATGTCGAGGGGCAGGTCCCAGAGGGGTACGTCCCACTCGCCGAGCGCGGTGATGTGCGAGAGGGCGACGTCGGAGCCGGCGCGCTTCACGACCGCCCGTGCGACCAGCCCGTGCTGTCCGACACGGTCACAGGCCTTCCACGAAGCGGCCTCGACGTACGACCCGTACCGGAGCCGGTGCAAGGTGCCGTCCCTCACCAGCTGCGCGATGGCGCGGTCGTTCATGCCTTGGGCGAGCAGCTCCCGCCTGAGCACTATCGGCGCCAGGCGCGGGTCACCGGGGGGCCGCGTCACCATCACGGGACTCAGGATGCGACAGGTAGCCGGGTCCGTGCGGCCGTCATCCACAGGCCGCCAAGCGCAAGGGTTCTGTGCCGAGTCATCCGCTTCTGTGCCGAGATCTCGGCACAGAAGCTCAGCGGTCACCGGATATCCGGTGACCCCATCACCGGGTCCAGCAGCCCCTCGCGGTGCGCGGTGGCGACGAGCTCCGAGCGCCGGTCGACGTCCAGCTTGGACAGCAGGTTGGACACGTGCCGCTCGACGGTGCGATGGCTGATGAACAGCCGGCCCCCGATCGCCCGGTCGGTCAGCCCGTCGGCGACGAGCCGCAGCACCTCGGCCTCCCGGCTGGTGAGCCGGTAGGGGTTGTCCGGCGCCGCCTCGACCCGCAGCCGGCTGCGCCGTCCGAGGTCCTCGGCCTGCCGCAGCAGGCCCTGGGCCCCGACCTGGCGAGCCGTCGTGAGCGCGGTGCGCAGGTGCTCGGCGGCCTCCGGCCGGCCCTCGGTCGAGGCGAGCAGCTCTTCCGCGAGCCGCAGGTGCGCGTACGCCGCGCGGAACGGGTCGCCCACGTGTTCCCACGTCTCGGCCGCGGCGCGCCAGGGTCCGACACCGCCGGACAGCTCCGCGGTCGCGGTGACGACCTCGGCCTCGGCCAGGATGCCGCGCACCGCGAACTCCTCGACCATGGCCCGCGCCGTCGACAGCAGCTCCCGGGCGGCGTCGGGTCGCGGCGGTGCCGCGCGCACGTGCGCGGTCGCGACCGCCGCGAGCAGCGGCGCGAGGTGCGCCGGGTGCGGCACCTGCTGGAGCCGGCGCAGCCCCTCCTCCGACCAGCGGCTCGCCGACTCGTCGTCCCCCCGGGCGACGGCCGACTGCACGAGGCCGACGTAGAGAGGGGAGAGCAGGTGGGGGTCGATGAGCCGCCCAGCGGCGGTCTCGGCGCTCTCCAGCAGGGCCTGCGCCCGTGCGACGTCGCCGCGGCGAAGCCACAGCTGGCCCTCGACGAGGTCGGTCCGGTACAGGTCGATCCCCTGGCGGCCCAGCTCCCGGGCGTCCTCGAGGAGCTGGCCTGCCTCGTCCCACCGGGCCAGGAGGAGCAGCACCTGCGCGGCGTCGCAGCGGCCCCACACCCCCCGACCACGCTGCAGCCCCAACGACTCGGTGACGCGGACGTTCTCCAACGCCACGTCGGCAGCCTCGTCCAGCCGGCCGTGGAAGTAGAGGACCGAGTAGAGGTTCACGAGAGCGCGGGAGATGTCGTCGATGTCGTCGAACTGCTCCTCCGCGATCCGGCGTGCCGCCTGCAGCTCGGCGACCCCCTCCTCGAGCCGGCCGGTCGAGGCCAGGTCCACGCCCAGGTTGTTGCGCGCGTGTCCCTCGACCGTGCGTCCGTCGGGGATCTGCGCGGCCACCGTGATGGCCTCGCGGGCCAGCTGCTCGGACTCCCCGTAGCGTCCGGACAGCATCAGCATCTGGGAGAGCCCGCTGAGCACGGCGGCCCGCCGCCGCGACGCAGGCTCCTCGGGCACCAGCTCGACGCCGCGCCGGTAGGCCTCGAGCGCCCGCCCGGTGTCGGCCGAGAGCCAGAGGTAGCGGCCCAGCCGCTCGTGCAGCCAGCCGAGCTGCTCGACGTCGTCGGGACCGACGAGGGCGATCGCGTCGCGGACCAGCTCGACGGCGCGTTCGGGGTGGCCGGCCAGCTGGGCCACCCCGGCCGCCGAGGAGAGCAGCGCGACCCGGGGCATGCCCAGGAGCTCCTCGGCATCCGGGACCACGTCGAAGAGGCGGAGCGCCTGCTCGTGGTGGGCCAGCGACTCCGCGAAGGCCAGCGCCTCGGCGGCCTCCTGGGCGGCGGCCAGGGACGCGGAGAGCGCACGACTCGCGTCCCCGGCCTCGGACCAGTGCCGGGCCAGCCGGCCCGCCACCCGCGCGCCCGGGCCGGCCAGCGCGGGGTCGGCGGCGAGCGCCTCGGCGATCCGCCGGTGGGTCCGTGCCTCCTCACCGGGCAGCAGCGTCGCGGCCACGGCCTCCTGCAGCAGCGCGTGCCGGAACGCCAGCGCGTCGCCCTCGACCTCCAGGACGTGCGCGTCGACGGCGGAGCGTAGCGCGTCGTCGAGCCGTTCGCCGGACAGGTCCACGGCGGCGGCGAGCAGGCGGTGCGGAGAGGTCCGGCCGACCACGCTGGCGGTGCGCACGACCTGCTGGGTCGCCGGCGAGAGCGCCTCGAGCCGGGCCACGAGCAGGTCACGCACCGTCGCCGGCAACCCTTCGTCTCCCTGCTGGCTCAGGGCCAGCACCTCCTCGGCGAAGAACGGGTTGCCCTCCGCACGCGTGAAGACGTCGTCGAGGAGCTGCCGGTGCGGGGGTACGCCGAGGATGTCGCTGATCTGGTGCGCCTGCTGCTCCCGGCTCAGTGGCTGGAGCACGACCCGGTGGTCGCCGCGGCGCACCAGCTCGGCGAGGTAGCGCGACAGTCCCGCCCGAGCGGGGGACTCGTCGGTGCGCAGCGTGAGCAGCAGCACGAGGTCGCCCTGCTGCTGCCGCGCCAGGAGCGCCAGGAGCTCGCGGGTCGAGGTGTCCGCCCAGTGCACGTCCTCGACCACGACCACCAGGGGCTGCTCGAAGCTGAGGTTCTGGAGCAGGGAGGAGAGGGCCTGGAACAGTCGCGGCGAGCGCATGGTGTCGAGCTCGACCGGTCCCGGGTCGCCGAGGGCGGGCAGCAGCCTGCCGAGCTCCGCAGCGGCGGGACCGGCGGCCCGCTGGACCGCCGCGGCGCCCTCACGGCGGACGAGCCCGGCGAGCAGCTCCGCGACCGGTGCGTAGGGCAGCAGCTCGCCCTCGGCGACGCAGTGGCCGACGACGACCGCGACGCCACGGGCCTCGAGCCGGCTCGCGAGCTCGGTGACGACCCGCGTCTTCCCGATGCCGGCCGGGCCTTCGACGAGCACGGTCCCGAGCCGGTGGCCGGCCACGGTCTGCTCGACGAGCGCCTCGAGGCGGGCGAGCACCTCGTCGCGTCCGACGAGGTGCCGGCTGGCGGAACGGCTGCCGCCGGCCCCGGCCGCGGTGCTCATGGCAGAGCAGTATGGTCCGCGGTCCGGGCCGGCGGCAGCGTCCACGATCCCCATGGGGGCGATCAGTGGCCTTCCTCGACCTGTACGAGCTCGTCGGCGACGAGCCCGTGGGCCTCCCGGTGCACCCGGCTCGCGGTCTCGGCGTCGGGTGCGTCGACCAGGCAGAACACCTTGCCGGTGCCCTCGTCGAACCAGTACTGCTTGTAGTCGACGCCGTAGGCGCCCTGGACCGCGAGGTCCGCCTTGTGCGCGTTGCCGACGGCCTCGGCGGTGAGCCCCTCGACCTTCTCGTGCACGTCCATGAACAGCGGCATTGCTTCTCCTTGTGGTGGTGGTGTGGATCTCGTCCACCACGAGGCTCGCCCGGCCGCGTCCCGGGCAGGTAGGGGCTTCTACGTAGATCTTGCGGGGGACCCCCGCAAGGCTCGTCCTGACCCGGGCTCAGCCCTCGGCGACCGGCGCCAGCTCGGCCTCGACGCTGAGCTCGGTGGCCGACTCGTCGACGCCGAAGGTGAGCTCGCCGGTGATCCGCCCGGTCTTGCGCAGGTCGTCGGCGGCCAGCTCGGCGGCTCGGACCGTCGCCTCGGGGCCGCTGATCGTGACCTTGGTCAGCTCGTGGCGCATGGAGACCTTGGCCTGTGACTTGGCGCCGCGGATGCCGATCAGGGCGGCCGAGACCGCCTCCAGCGTGGATGCGTCGGCCGCGGCCGCGGCGCCGAGGTCGGTCCCGGTCGGCCAGGCGGCCCGGTGGATCGAGCCCTCCTGCCACCACGACCAGACCTCCTCGGTCACATAGGGCAGGAACGGCGCCAGCAGCCGGAGCTGGACCTGGAGCGCGAGCGCGAGCGTCGCGCGCGCGGACACGGTGCCCTGGCCGCCGTCCGGGTCGTAGGCGCGCTCCTTGACCAGCTCGAGGTAGTCGTCGCAGAACTCCCAGAAGAACCGCTCGGTGACCTCGAGCGCGGCGGTGTAGTCGTAGGCCTCGAACGCGTCGGTCGCCTCGGTGATGACCGTGGCCAGCCTGCCCAGCAGGGCGCAGTCGACGGGCTCGGAGACCTCGAAGGCGTTGAGCGCGGTCGCGCCCACCCCGCCGAGGACGAACTTGGAGGCGTTGAGCACCTTCATCGCCAGCCGGCGGCCGACCTTCATCTGGGTCTCGTCGAACGGCGAGTCCATGCCGGGCCGCACCGTCGCGGCACGCCAGCGGACGGCGTCGGAGCCGTACTTGTCGAGGATCTCGGTCGGGACCACGACGTTGCCCTTGGACTTCGACATCTTCTTGCGGTCGGGGTCGAGGATCCAGCCCGACAGCATCGCGTGGGTCCACGGGGTGGCGTGGTTCTCGTAGTGGGCGCGCACCACGCGCGAGAACAGCCAGGTCCGGATGATCTCGTGGGCCTGGGTGCACAGGTCCATCGGGAAGACCCGCCCGAACAGGTCGTCGTCGACGCTCCAGCCCCCGGCGATCTGGGGGGTCAGCGAGGACGTCGCCCAGGTGTCCATGACGTCGGGGTCGCCGATGAAGCCGTTCGGCTTGCCACGCTGGTCCTCGGTGTAGCCGCGAGGAGTGTCGGTCGACGGGTCGACGGGCAGCTCGGCCTCGCCGGCCAGCAGCGGGTGGGCGTGGTCGGGCTCGCCGTCGGCGTCGAGGGGGTACCAGACCGGGAACGGGATGCCGAAGAACCGCTGCCGCGAGATCAGCCAGTCGCCGGTGAGGCCGGAGACCCAGTTGTCGAAGCGCACCTTCATGTGCGCCGGCAGCCAGGTGATCTCGTTGCCGTGCGCGAGCATCTGGGCGCGCACGTCCTCGTCGCGGCCTCCGTTGCGGATGTACCACTGCCGGGTGGCGACGATCTCGAGCGGCTTGTCGCCCCGCTCGTAGAAGTTGGCCATGCGGGTGGTCGGCTTGGGCTCGCCGTCGAGGTCACCGGCCTCGCGGAGCAAGGTGACCATCTCCTCGCGGGCCGAGAAGACGGTCTTGCCGGCCAGCCGCTCGTAGGCCGCCGTGGCCGCCTGCCCGGACAGCCAGGCCGGTGTCTCGCGCTGGAGCCGGCCGTCGCGGCCGATGACGGTGCGGATCGGGAGGTCGAGCTCGCGCCACCACTGGACGTCGGTGAGGTCGCCGAACGTGCAGCACATGGCGATGCCCGCACCTTTGTCCATCTCGGCCAGGTGGTGGGCGACGACGGGGATCTCGACCCCGAACACCGGGCTCGTGACGGTGGTGCCGAACAGCGGCTGGTAGCGCTCGTCGTCGGGGTGGGCGATCAGCGCGACCGCCGAGACGATCAGCTCGGGACGGGTGGTCTCGACGTGGACCGGCGTGCCGTCCGGGCGGTGGTAGGCGACCCGGTGGTAGGCGCCCGGGTATTCGCGGGCCTCGATCTCGGCCTGCGCGACCGCGGTGCGGTCGGTGACGTCCCAGACCGTCGGTGCCTCGGCGAGGTAGGCCTCGCCCCGGGCGAGGTTGCGCAGGAACGCGCGCTGGCTGATCTCGCGGGCGTGGCTGCCGGCGGTGGTGTAGGTCTGCTTCCAGTCCACCGAGAGTCCGAGCTTGCGCCAGACCTGCTCGAAGACCTTCTCGTCCTCCACGACGAGCTCCTCGCAGAGCTCGATGAAGTTGGGCCGGCTGACCGGGACCTGCCGCCTCGGGTCGGGGTTCTCCGGCGGGGTGAGGTCCGGCTCGTAGGGCAGCGACGGGTCGCAGCGGACGCCGTAGTAGTTCTGGACCCGGCGCTCGGTCGGCAGGCCGTTGTCGTCCCACCCCATCGGGTAGAAGACGGCCTTGCCCCGCATCCGCTGGAAGCGCGCGATCAGGTCGGTGTGGGTGTAGGAGAAGACGTGGCCGACGTGCAGCGACCCGCTCACCGTGGGCGGCGGCGTGTCGATCGAGTAGACCTCCTCGCGCGGCCGGGACCGGTCGAAGGCGTAGGTCTGGTCCGCGTCCCACTGGGCGACCCACTTGTCCTCGAGACCCTCCAGGGCAGGCTTGTCGGGTACGACGACGGCGTGCGGGGCCGTCGACGTCTCCGGTGCCTGCTGGTGGGTCTCGGTCATGGGCAAAGCCTAGGAGTCGGTGCGGCTAGCGGGAAAACCGGATACGGCAGTGACCTGCACGGTTAGCATTTCCCGAGCGCATCATGGGGCTGCGCCAGATCGGGGGTTGGAACACCCATGCGGGCACCGGCAACGGCGCCCCGGGCTCGGACGGGGTGCGACCTGCAGCGGATCGACGACGTCAGCGACGCGATCCGCGACTTCGGCGACCGCTACCTCGACCGCGTCTACACCGCCGCCGAGCAGGCGACGTACCGCACCGGTGGCGCCGCCTCGCTGGCCGCCCGGTTCGCGGCCAAGGAGGCCGTGCTCAAGGTGATCGGCTCCGCCGACGGCGTCGACCCCCGCAGCGTCGAGATCACCCAGCAGGACGGCCGGCCGGTCGTGAGACTGTCGGGGCTGGCGGCCACACTGGCCGAGCAGGCGGGCCTCGGACCGATCGACGTCAGCCTGAGCCACTCCGGCGACCACGCGCTCGCGGTCGCCGTCGCACTCACCGATACGAGAGAAGACGCATGAGCCAGTCAGTCGCCGACACCATCCGCGTGCTCCTCGGGGAGCACGCACGCCTCGGGGTCGACGTCGCGTCCCTGTCCGACACCGACGACCTCTACGCCGCCGGGATGACCTCGCACGCGTCCGTCACCGTGATGCTGGCCTGCGAGGACGAGTGGGACCTCGAGTTCCCGCAGCAGATGCTCAAGAAGAGCACCTTCGCATCCGTGGCCAGCATCCGGGACGCGCTCGCGGAGCTCGGGATCGACGACGCCTCGGTGGCGAGCGCCTGATGGCCGGCTCGATGACGCCGGCCGAGGCGGCCGCCCTCGGCCATCGCATCGGGCGCGAGACCGCGGCGGTCCACGCCGCGGACGTGGACGTGCAGGCCCGGTTCCCGAAGGAGACGATCGACGCGTTCCGCGCCGAGGGGCTGCTCGGCGCCCTGGTGCCGACCGAGCTCGGTGGCCTCGGCCACGACCTGCGGACCGCCGCGGAGGTGGTCCGCACGGTCGCCCGCTACTGCGCCTCCTCGGCGATGATCCTGGCGATGCACCACATCCAGGTGGCCTGCCTGGTCCGGCACGGCCGCTCGGAGGCGCTGCGCGACTACGCCCGGCGGGTCGCCGCGGAGCAGCTGCTGCTCGCCTCGGCCACCACCGAGATCGGGATCGGCGGCAACACCCGCAGCTCCTCCTGCTTCGTCGAGCGCGACCCCGACGACCCAACCGGCGGCTTCACCCTGACCAAGCAGGCGCCGGTCATCTCCTACGGCCAGTACGCCGACTCCATCTTCACCACGGCTCGCCGCAACGCCGCCAGCCCGGCCGGCGACCAGGTCCTCGTGGTCTGCGAGGCCGGCGCGGTGACGCTCGAGCCGCTCAGCGGCTGGGACACGATGGGCTTCCGCGGCACGTGCTCGCTCGGCTTCACGATGCGGGCCACCGGCGACGCCGCGCTGATCCTCGACGACCCGTTCGGCGACATCTCGGCCCAGACCATGCTGCCGACCGCGCACCTGCTGTGGTCCTCGCTCTGGCTCGGCCTCGCCGAGGAGGCCTCGTGGCGGGCTCAGCGCTTCGTCCAGAACGCCGCCCGCAAGGACCCCGGCACCGTCCCGCCCGGTGCGGCCCGGCTGGCCGCGCTGATGGTGACCCGCCAGGAGTTCGCGGCCACCGTCGACTCCCTGATGACCCGTTACCTGTCGATCATTGACGATGCCGAGGCGACCAGCGCCGTCGACTTCATGGTCGCCATCAACACGCTCAAGATCTCCGCGTCGACCGAGGTCGTCGACGTGGTCAACCAGGCGCTGCTGATCTGCGGCATCCAGGGCTACCGCGAGGACACCGAGTACTCCCTGGGCCGCATCCTGCGCGACGCCCACGGAGCGGCCGTCATGGTCAACAACGACCGGATCGCCGCAAACACCGCCCAGCTCGCGCTGGTGCAGCGCGAGTCATGACCGCCCGGCCGGACCAGACGGAGGCCGGCGCCCGGGCGCCGTACGCCACCCCAGACGACCTGCGGCAGGCGCTGGTCGACGCGGGCGTGCTGCACCTGACCGCGGTCGACGGCGTCCACCACCGGTCGTGGGACTGGGAGCGGGTGCTGCGCGGCGTCGAGGCGCACGTGATGGCCAAGCGGGTCGCGACCAACGCGCCGCGGCGCTGGTTCCCGCCCGTGATGCCGCGCGAGGAGTTCCTGCGCACCGACTACGTCCGGTCCTTCCCCGACCTCGTGGGCTCGATCGACGTCTTCACCGGCGGCGACCGGGAGCACCGGGCGCTGCTGGAGGTCCTCGACGAGGGCGGCGACTGGACCGCGCATCTCACGCCGGCGGAGGTCATGCTGCCGTCGTCGGTCTGCCACCCGCTCTACGGCACGCTGCCGCACGACGTCCCGGCCGAGGGGCTGGACGAGGAGTGCAGCGGTTGGTCCTTCCGGCACGAGCCGAGCCTGGACCCGGCCCGGATGCAGGTGTTCCGCATGTACGAGTTCGTGCGGATCGGCACCCCGGAGCAGGCACTCGCCCACCGCGACGAGTGGCTGGAGCGGGGCCTGTCCGCGCTCGCCGAGCTGGGGCTCCCGGTCCGGGCCGAGGCGGCCAACGACCCGTTCTTCGGACGGGTCGGCACGATGCTCGCCGTCAACCAGCTCGACGCCCAGCTGAAGTACGAGATGTGCGTCGACCTCACCGAGGTCAGGCCCACCGCGATCGCCTCCTCCAACTACCACGAGGACCACTTCGGCCAGACCTTCGGCCTGCACCTCGCCGACGGGGCGCCGGCGCACAGCGCGTGCGTCGGCTTCGGCCTCGACCGGGTGACCCTCGCGCTGTTCGCGGTCCACGGGATGCAGCCGGACGACTGGCCCGGGGAGGTGCGGTCGGCGCTGTCGCTCTAGCGCGATCGAGACCGATGGGCCAGCACTCCACGATGCACGAGGCACCGGAGCACACCCAGGTGTGGTTCGGGCCCGAGTCGCGCCCGCTGTTCGGGTGGGTCTCCCGTCCCGCCGGGGGGCTGGCGCGGGGCGGGGTGTTGCTCTGCCCACCGATGGGGGAGGAGGGCCGCGCGGCGCACCGGACGTTCCGGCGGCTGGCCGAGGAGCTCGCGGAGGCCGGCATCGTCGCGCTGCGGTTCGACTACGACGGCACCGGTGACTCCGCCGGGCTCCAGGACGACCCCGACCGGGTGTCGGCCTGGCTGGCCAGCATCGAGGCGGCCCGGCAACACCTCCTCGACCTCGGTGCTCCGAGCGTGGCCGCGGTGGGGATGCGGCTGGGCGCGACGCTCGCCGCCGTACGCTCGGCCGACCAGCCGTTCTCGTCGCTGGTGCTGTGGGACCCGTGCCTCTCCGGCCGCACGTTCCTCCGCGAGGGCGAGGCGCTCTACGGCTTCGGTGAGACCGGCCGGGAGCGGCCCGACGACCAGTGGCGGCACACGCCGGGCTTCCAGTACGACGCCGACACCGCTCGGGCGATGCGCACCCTCGACATCGCGAAGCTTCCGGCGGGCCGGCCCCTGGCCGACCGGGTGCTCCTCCTCACCCGCGTCGACCGTCCGGTGCCGCCGGGCATCGTCGACAGGCTCGAGCAGGAGGGACCCCGGCTCGAGACCGGCCCGGCGGCCGGCCAGGGCCAGCTGCTCGACGTACCCCCCGAGCTGAGCGTGGTGCCGGCCGAGAGCCTGCGGCAGGTGGTGACCTGGCTCGGAGCCGGCCTCGGCGACCAGCCCGCGGTGCCGGTCAAGGCGCCCGACGCCGAGCACGCGGTGCTGGTGGGCGCCGGCCCCCGCGGGTCGGACCCGGTGCGCGAGCGGCTCACCCGGTTCGGCCCGGACGGCATCGTCGGGCTGGTCGACGAGCCGACCGACCTCGCCGACCGCAGCCTTCTCGCCCCGGTGCCGTGGGTGGTCCTGGTCAACGTGGCCGCCGAGCACCGCATCGGGCCCGGCCGGCGCTGGGTCGAGTGGGCGCGCGGGTGGGCTGCGGCGGGCTACCGGGTGGTGCGCATCGACCAGAGCGGGGTCGGGGACAGCCCGACGCCCGCGGGCCGCGAGGACGACCGCGCCTTCGCGCCGGAGTGGATCGACGACATGCGCCACGTGGTCACCGAGCTGGCCGCCGACGGCTCCCGGGTGGGCATCGTCGGGCTCTGCTCGGGCGCCTACTCGGCGTTCGAGGCCGCGATGTGGGAGCACGTGGACGCGGTGTTCGCCATCAACCCCCGGGTCACGCTCTACCCCGCCGCCAAGGGCACCGCCATCCACACCGACCGCCGCCGCGCCGCCATCGTGCCGAACAAGCCGTTCGCCCGGCTCGCGCGACGGCACCGGATCCTGGCCGGAGGCCTCTGGCGGATCTACCGCGAGGCCGCGGTCTGGCACGCCCCGCTGCTCGTGCTGTGGCGGGTCCTGCGCCGGGGTACGGCGGTCGAGGTGGTCGCCTGTCCCGACGACGCCCAGCACTTCACCGAGGTCTACGCGCTGCGCCCGCTGCTGTGGCGGATGCGGCGCAGCCCGCGGTTCCGCTTCTCCTCCGACGCGACCGTCGACCACTCGCTGCTCACCCGGGGTGCCCAGCTGGTGTGCCACGACCGGGCCAGCGCGTTCCTCGGTCGCCACCTGCCCCTGTCGTCCAGTCAGCCGTCCGGCCAGGAGACCACGCCGTGAGCCTCGTCTCGCTGTTCGGGCTCGACCCCGCGACGTACTCCGCGCACCCGATCCACGGCGAGGACCGCACCTACTCCGAGACCAACTGCTACGTCGACTGCCTGGTCGAGCTGGTGCACGCCGCGGGACTCGAGGCGGAGGCGATGATGGGCGGCACGGTGGCCGTCGACTTCGAGCTCGACCAGTGGACGTTCTTCAAGCCGACCCCCGACGACCTGTTCCGGCTCTACGGCATCGACGTGCACGAGGTGCAGCCCTACCGCGGGTTCCCGACCCTGGTCGCGACCCGGCTGGCGGCCGGCCAGACCGTGATGCCCGAGGTGGACTCGTTCTACCTGCCCGACGTGGCCGCCACGGCGTACCGCAGCGAGCACGTGAAGTCGACGATCATCGCCGAGTCGATCGACGAGGACGCCAGGGTGCTGCGGTACTTCCACAACGCCGGCTACCACGAGCTGTCCGGCGAGGACTACGAGAAGCTGTTCGCGACCTACTCCGGTGACGGGCACCTGCCGACCTACGTCGAGCTGCTCCGGCTCGACGCGGGCCCGGTCCCGACGGGTGACTCGCTCAGCGCGGTGGCGCGGGAGCTGCTGGCCGGACACCTGGCCCGGCGCCCGGCGGACAACCCGTTCGCCCGCTTCTGCGCCCAGCTCGCGACCGACCTCCCGGCGCTGATCGAGGGGTCGAGCGCCGACTACAACGCCTACGCCTTCCACAACCCCCGAATGGTCGGTGCGTCCATGGAGCTGCTGGCCGGCCACGTGCGCTGGCTGTTCGGCCCCGAGGGCGAGAAGGCGGCGGCCCGGCTCGACGACGTGGTCGGCGGCTCGAAGATGCTGCTCTTCCGGCTGGCCCGGCAGCGTGCCTTCGACGTCGCCGGCGTGGTCCAGCCGATGGCCGAGGCCTACGACGCCGCGGTCGCGGAGCTCGACTCCCTGGTCGGCTGAGGCGCCACGACTGCACGGCAATTCGTCAGCCAGGTTGCTGAAGGCGGTGCAAACCGAGGACGGGGCGGGGCTCTGGTTTCCTAGGGCGGTGCGCACGGTCCTCGAGTTCGAGAGGCTCACGCCCGAGCCGGGGGAAGACGCCGACGAGGTCCGCCACGAGTACGTCGCCCGGATCGTCCTCCACGACGACGCACCGGCCGCGCTCGAGGTCGACGGGATCGCCACGGTCTGGGAGCTCCTGGTCGACGGGATGTCCGTGGCGTCGGGCCGGTCGATGTTCGAGCGGCAGGTGGTGGCCCTCAGCGGGCTCGGCGCCGGCGAGCACGAGGTGCGCATCGTCGTGCACCCCCTCACCGAGCTGCTCGACGCGGTGCCGTCGAAGCCGCGGCAGCGCTGGCGGACCAGGCTGGTCGAGGACGCCCGGCTGCGCTGGGTGCGCACCCAGCTGCTCGGCCGGGCGCCGGGTTTCTCGCCCGGGCCGCCGGTGGTCGGGCCCTACCGTCCGGTGGTGCTCGTGACCGGGGAGCGGCCGCGCCCGGTGCTGCGCGCGTGGCTCGACGGCACGACCGGTGTCGTCGAGGTCGACGGTCGCGAGCGCGTGGAGCTCCCCGACGTGGAGCTCTGGTGGCCGCACACGCACGGCACCCCGCGCCTGCACGACGTGGTCGTCGACGGTGAGACCGTCGGCAGGGTCGGCTTCCGCACCATCGAGAACCGGTCGGAGGACTCGCTCGACCTGTGGGTCAACGGAGTGCGGGTCTTCTGCCGGGGCGCGGTCTGGACCCCCGGGGACCTGGCCGCGCTCGACGAGGCCGTCGCGCTGGGCCTGAACCTGGTCCGGGTGCCCGGGATCGCGGCGTACGAGTCGGAGGAGTTCCACTCCCGCTGTGACGCGCTCGGGCTGCTGGTCTGGCAGGACCTGATGTTCGCGACCCTCGACTACCCCCTGGCCGACGAGGCGTTCGCGGCCACGGCGGCCGACGAGGTGCGCGACCAGAGCCGCCGGCTGCTCGGCCACCCGTCGACGGTCGTCGTGTGCGGCTCGGCCGAGCACGAGCAGCAGGCGGCGATGTTCGGCGTCAGCCCCGCGACCGGGTACGCCGGTGAGCTGGCGGGCTTCCTGAGACCGCTGGTCGAGCAGTCCGGGCTGGACGCGGTCTGGGTCGACTCCTCCCCGTCCGGCGGGGACCCGGTCACCCGGGTCGACCGGGGGGTCGGGCAGTACTTCGGGGTCGGTGCCTACCTGCGAGACCTCCAGGACGTGCGGCACAGCCGGGTGGGCTTCGCCTCGGAGTGCCTGGCGTTCAGCAACCTGACCGACCCGGTGGTCGGTGGCGGCGTTCCGAAGGACAGCGGCGCCGACTGGGACTTCGCCGACGTGCGCGCGCACTACCTCTGGCAGCGCTACGGTCCGGACGCGACCCAGGCCGACGCCCAGCGGGTGACCGGCGAGGTGATGGCCGAGGTGTTCGGGGAGTGGCGGCGGCCCGGCTCGGGCTGCGGCGGCGGCATCGTCCTGTGGCTGCGCGACGTCGTCCCGGGCGCCGGATGGGGGCTCCTCGACCACCGGGGCAGGCCGAAGCCGGCCGCGCGGGCGCTGGCGCCCACGCTCCAGCCGGTCGCGGTGTGGATCGTGGACGAGGGGCTCAACGGACTCGACGTGCACGTGGCCAACGACGGCCCGGAGCCGGTCGAGGCGACCCTGGAGGTGGCCCTGCTGCGGGAGGACGGCGCGCCGGGGGAGTCCGCCTCCGCGGAGCTGTCGGTGCCCGCCCACGGCCACCACACGGCCGGCGTCGAGGCGCTGCTGGGCCGCTTCGCCGACGCGTCGTACGCCTACCGGTTCGGGCCGCCGCCGCACGCCGGGGTGCGGGCCGTCCTCACGGCCGGCGGGACCACGCACGAGACGGTCTGGCGGGTGCCACTAACGTCCCTCGGGTGAGTTGGGCGCTGGAGTTCACCGAGGACCCGCGCGAGCTCATGCGCCGGGCCGGCGGCCTGCTCGAGGCCGATCCGGTCCTTGGCACGGTGGTGGCCACGGTGACCTCCAGTGCGGTCGACGCGCTCGAGCGGGGCGAACCGGCGCCCGACCACCCGCAGTGGTGGCTCACCGTCGTCGACGAGGGCTCCGGTGAGCCGGTGGGCGTGGTGATGCGGACCGCGCCGTTCAAGCCCTACCCGCTCTACGTGCTGCCGATCCCGGACGCCGCGGCCAGCCAGGTGGCGGCCGCCCTGGTGGACCGCGGCGAGGACGTCAGCGCCGTCAACGGTGCCCTGCCCGCGGCCCGCACGCTCGCCGCCGAGCTGGCGCGGCGGACCGGGCGCCGGGTCCACGTGCACGAGCACACCCGGCTGCACGTGCTGAACAAGCTCGTCGAGCCGAGGGTCGCACCCGACGGCCTCGCGCGGGTCGCCGTGCCCGCCGACACGCCCCTGGCGCTGTCGTGGTTCCGCGCCTTCCACGCGGACGCGGCCCGGCAGGCCGGCCGGCTGGAGCCCGAGGGGAGCAGCGAGCAGTTCGACGAGGACGACGTCGCGGGCCGGATCGCCCAGGGCCGGATCTGGCTCTGGGAGGACGGCCTCAGCACGCCGGTCAGCCTGGTCGGCTTCAACGCGCCGAGCTTCGGGGTGACCCGGGTCGGCCCGGTCTACACGCCGGGCGCCCACCGTGGGCACGGGTACGCCAGCATGCTCACCGCGCACGTCTCGCGGGTGCTCCGCGACTCGGGGCTGCGGGTCTGCCTGTTCACCGACCAGGCCAACCCGACCTCGAACAAGATCTATGCCGCGATCGGCTACGAGCCGGTCGTCGACATGGCGAACCTCGTGATCACCACACGAGCACGGGCTTGACCACGCTCCCGCCGGTCACGTCGGCGACCGCCCGGTCGATCTCCGCGGCCGGGTAGGTCGTGACCAGGTCGTCCATCGGGAAGGTGCCCGCGGAGCGCATCGCGAGCAGCCGCGGCACCATCTCCTGCGGATCCGAGTCGCCCTCGATCGAGGACCGCACGGTCTTGCCTCCCTGCAGCAGGTCGATGGCGTCGACGGCGTACTCCTCCGCGCCCAGACCCAGCGCCACCAGCGTGCCGCGGGCGGCCAGCGCCTGCTGGGCCTGCTTGACCACGGCAGGGATGGCGGTGGTGTCGACGGCGTACGTCGCACCGCCGCCGGTGAGCTCCTTGAGCCGGTCCACGACGTCGTCGGTCGTCACCGGGTCGAGGGTGGTGGTGGCGCCGAGCTTCTCGGCGACCGCGCGGCGACTCTCGAGCGGGTCGACGGCGATGATCGACCCGACCCGTTCCGCGGCGGCCGCGGCGACGGCGGCCAGCCCGACCGCGCCGACGCCGTGGACGACCAGGCTGTCCTCGGGACCGGGTCGCAGGACGTTGAGCACCGTCCCGGCGCCGGTCTGGAAGCCGCAGCCGTAGGGCGCCACCAGCTCCAGGTCGAGGGCGGGATCGACCTTCACACAGTTGTCGGCGTAGGCCAGCGCATGCTCGGCGAGGCTGGACTGCCCGAAGAAGCTGCCGAACACCGGGCTCCCGCCACGGTTCAGCGACGTGCTCCCGTCCATCCGCATGCCCATGTAGTTGAGCAGCAGGCTCTGGTCGCAGTAGCCGACCATCCCGGCCCGGCACCTCGCGCACTCCCGGCAGGAGCGGAAGCTCATGACGACGTGGTCGCCCTCCGCCAGCCCGCGGACCGCGGCGCCGACCCGCTCCACGACGCCGGCGCCTTCGTGGCCGAAGACGTGGGGGAACATCTCCTCGGGCAGGAAGCTGCCCATCGTGAGGTCGGTGTGGCACAGCCCGGTGGCCACGACCCGCACCAGCACCTCGTCCTCGCGCGGCTCGTCGAGCTCCACCTCCGCGATGGTGAACGGCTGCCCCTTGGCCTCGACGACGGCGGCTCTGGTCTGCATGGCCGCCAACCTAGAACGTGTTCTAGTGCTTGTCACGAATAGGCTGGCCACCTCATGACCGACCCCACGGAGACCGACCCACCCGCGCGCCCGGCCGAGACCTTCGCGGAGGCCGAGGACGCGCTGCTGTCGCGGTGGCCGGAGACCCGGCTGGAGCCGTCGCTGGAGCGGATCACCGCCTTCCTCGACCTGCTCGGCGACCCGCAGCGGTCCTACCCCGTGATCCATTTGACCGGCACCAACGGTAAGACGTCGACCTCGCGGATGATCGACACCCTGCTCCGCGCGCACGAGCTGCGGACCGGACGGTTCACCAGCCCGCACGTCGAGCGGATGAGCGAGCGGATCTCGGTCGACGGGGAGCCGCTCACCGACGAGGAGTTCGTGGCGGCGTTCAACGACGTGGCGCCCTACACCCACCTCGTCGACGCCCAGTCCGACCACCCCCTGTCGTTCTTCGAGACCATCGTCGCGATGGCCTACGCCAAGTTCGCCGAGGCGCCGGTGGACGTGGCCGTGGTCGAGGTGGGGATGGGCGGCGCGTGGGACGCCACCAACGTCGCCGACGGCGTGGTCGCGGTGGTCCTGCCCGTGGCGGTCGACCACACCCGCTACCTCGGCAGCGCGCCTGCGGAGATCGCGGTCGAGAAGGCGGGGATCATCAAGCCCGGCTCGACCGCGGTGCTGGCCCAGCAGCAGCCCGACGTCGCCGAGGTGCTGCTGGCCCGCAGCTCCGAGGTCGGCGCCACGGTGGTCCGCGAGGGGCTGGACTTCGGGGTCGTCTCGCGCGTGGCGGCGGTGGGCGGCCAGGTGGTCTCGTTGCAGGGGCTGCGGGCGCGCTACGACGACCTGTTCCTGCCGCTCTACGGAGCGCACCAGGCCGAGAACGCCGCCATCGCCCTGGCCGCGGTCGAGGCCTTCCTCGCGGGCAAGGAGCCTCTCGACGACGAGGTGGTGCGCGAGGCGTTCGCGAGGGTGAGCTCACCGGGCCGGCTCGAGATCGTGCGCACCGGGCCGACGATCCTGCTCGACGCCGCGCACAACCCGCACGGGGCGGAGGCGGCCGCGGCGGCACTCGACGACTCCTTCAGCCTCGACCCGCTGATCGGGGTGTTCGGCGTGATGGCCGACAAGGACGCCGAAGGGCTGCTGGCCGCGTTCGAGCCGCACCTGGCCCACGTCGTGTGCACCCAGAACTCCACCGAGCGGGCGCTGCCCGCCGACCAGCTGGCCGCCGTCGCGGTCGAGGTCTTCGGCGAGGACCGGGTGAGCGTCGAGCGCCGGCTCGCGGACGCGATCGACGTCGCGGTCGGCCTGGCCGAGACCGGCTCGGGTGCCTCGATCAGCACCGGTGGCGTCCTGGTCACGGGATCGGTGGTCACCGTCGGCGAGGCGCGGACCATGCTGAGGCGGCACTCGTGAACGAGCCCCGCAGCGAGCCCCGCAGCGAGCGCGAGCGCTCCCCGAGGCGCGGCATGTGCGCCGGCGTGCTCTCGCTGGAGGCGGTCACCCTCGGGCTCACCACGCCGGTCCTGATCACGATCGCCGACGTCGACCCCCCGGTCGCGCTCGCCGTCGGGCTCGGGCTGGCCGTGCTGTGCCTGCTCACCGCCGGGCTGCTGCGCCGGGAGTGGGCCTACGTGCTCGGTTGGGCGATCCAGGTGGCGGCAGTGGCCCTCGGGTTCGTCGTCGGCATCATGTTCTTCCTCGGCGCCGTCTTCGCCGCGCTGTGGGCCACCGCCTACCTGCTCGGTCGCAGGATCGAGCGTGAGCGCGCGGCGGCGTACGCCGAGTTCGACGCACACAGGGAGACCGATGGCTGACCTCTCGCCGACCGACCGCACCCGCTTGACCCGGGAGAAGGAGCGTGGCCGGCGCGATCGGTCCGAGCTGATGGCCCTGCTCGACGAGGCGATCATCGCCCACATCGGCGTGATCGCGGACCAGCACCCGGTCGTGGTGCCCGTCGCGTTCGCCGTCGACCCCGACGGTCCGGACGAGGGCGGGACCATCTACGTGCACGGGTCGGTCGGCGCCGGCTGGATGCGGCGCGCCCCGGGCACCGACGTCTGCATCACGGTCACCGCCCTCGACGGGCTCGTGCTGGCCCGCTCGGCCTTCAACCACTCGATGAACTACCGCTGCGCGGTGGTGATCGGCCGGGCGCGCAGGGTGGAGGACGCCGAGGAACGGGCCCGGGCCATGAGCCTCACCGTCGACCACGTGGTGCCCGGCCGGGCCGCCACGCTGCGGCCCAACACGCCCAAGGAGCTCGCGGCGACCCAGATGCTGGCGGTGCCGCTCCACGAGGCGTCGCTGAAGATGCGCACCGGCGGGGTCAACGACGAGCCCGAGGACGTCGCCGCCGGCACCTGGGCCGGCGTGCTGCCGCTGCGGCTGGTCGCGGGAGCGGTGGAGACGGACGCCGAGACCAGCGAGCCGGTGCCCGACGGCGTACGCCGCCGGGCCGCGGCGTTGGGCGGATCCAGCGGTCAGTAGGGTCTGGGGCCATGTCACGCACGCTGGTCCTGATCAAGCCCGACGCCGTCCGCCGCAGGCTGGTGGGCGAGATCCTGTCGCGCTTCGAGGCCAAGGGGCTCTCCATCGTCGCGATGGAGCAGCGGACCATCGACGCCGCCCTGGCCGACCAGCACTACGCCGAGCACGTGGAGAAGGACTTCTACCCGCCGCTGCGTGAGTTCGTGACCAGCGGGCCACTGGTCTCGCTCGTCCTCGATGGCGACGAGGCGGTCGAGGTGGTGCGGGCGCTCAACGGCGCGACCGACGGCCGCAAGGCGGCCCCGGGGACCATCCGGGGAGACCTGTCGCTGTCCAACCGCGAGAACCTCGTGCACGGCTCGGACTCCCCCGAGTCCGCCCACCGGGAGATCGCGATCTGGTTCCCTGATCTGACACCCTGATCTGACGCCCTGATCTGACACTCGTGGGCTTCGGCCCGAGGCGGCCGACACACCCATCCGTCACATCAGTCACACCAGCCCCGGCGTGCCTGCCGGGCCCTGACGCCGTTCTTGCTTAGCCTCGAAGCGCCGAGGCCGGCCGTCCTGCCGGTCTCTCTTCCCCGCGCGCAAGGACACAACCGATGGCGAACAACCTCGTCGGCCGGGACATGGCCGTGGACCTGGGCACCGCCAACACGCTCGTCTACGTGCGCGGCAAGGGCGTCCTGGTCGACGAGCCGAGCGTGGTCGCGGTCAACGAGAAGACCGGCGAGCTGGTCGCCGTCGGGCACGACGCCAAGAGCATGGTCGGGCGGACGCCCGAGGACATCACCGCGATCCGGCCGCTCCAGGACGGCGTGATCGCCGACTTCGAGGCGACCGAGCAGATGCTGCGCCACTTCATCGCGCTCGTGCACCGCCGCCGCTACCTGGCCAAGCCGCGGATCGTCGTGTGCGTCCCGAGCGGGATCACCACAGTCGAGCAGCGCGCGGTCAAGGAGGCCGCCTACCAGGCCGGCGCCCGGCGGGTCTACATCATCGAGGAGCCCATGGCCGCCGCGATCGGCGCCGGGCTCCCGGTCCACCAGGCCACCGGCAACATGGTCGTCGACATCGGAGGCGGCACCACCGAGGTCGCGGTGATCAGCCTCGGCGGCATCGTGACGAGCCTCAGCATCCGGACGGCCGGCGACGAGCTCGACCGGGCAGTGGGGAGCTGGCTGAAGAAGGAGTACGCGCTCCTCGTCGGCGAGTCCACCGCCGAGCTGGTCAAGACGACGCTCGGCTCGGCGTTCGCCTCCGGCAAGCTCCGCGAGGCCGACATCCGCGGCCGCGACCTGGTGTCGGGGCTGCCTCGCACCGTGACGCTGACCAGTGCCGACCTGCGGGTCGCGCTCGAGGAGCCGCTCCACGCGATCGTCGACGCCGTCCGGGTGACGCTCGACCAGACACCCCCGGAGCTGGCCGGCGACATCATGGACCGGGGCATCGTGCTCACCGGCGGGGGAGCGCTGCTGCACGGGCTCGACGAGCGGCTCGGTCACGAGACCGGGATGCCGGTGCACGTCGCGGAGGACCCGCTCCGGTCCGTCGCGCACGGCGCGGGACGCTGCGTCGAGGAGTTCGAGGCCCTCCACCAGGTGCTCGTCACCGAGCGGCGCCGTCTGGCCAGGACGGCCTAGCGGTCATGACCGACCTGCTCACGCGACCGGGCGCCCGGCGGCCGGCGGTCGAGGACCGGCTCAACCGCCGGGGGAGCCTCGAGCCCCGCGAGCCCGGCCGGCCCCGCCGGTCGCTCGTGGTCGCGCTGGTGCTCGCCTGCGTGACGCTGATGACCCTCGACCACGTCGACGACGGCGCCGCGATCGACCCGCTGCGCCGGGTGGTGGGCGAGGTCTACGGCCCAGCCGAGTCCGGTGTCGAGGCCGTGGTGCGCCCCGTGGTCGCCGTACCGCACTGGCTGCGCAGCCACCACGACCTGGCCGACCGGATCGACGACCTGGAGAGCGAGAACGACCAGCTCCGCTCGCAGCTGGCCAGCAATGACTACGACCGCAACCGGCTGCAGGAGTACGACGCCCTCACGGCGACCGCCGAGTCGATCGGCTACGCGCTGGTGCCGGCCCGGGTGGTCGGGATCGGCCCCGCCCAGTCGTTCTCGCGCACGGTCACCATCGATGCCGGGTCGCGCGCGGGGCTGAAGCCGGACATGACCGTGGTCAACGGCTCCGGGCTGGTCGGCCGCATCCTGCGGGTCACCTCGACCACGGCCACCGTGCTGCTGGTCGTCGACGCCGACTCGACAGTGGGCGCCCGGGTCGGCCGGAGCATGAAGGTGGGCTTCCTGCACGGCCGCGGAGACCTCGGCCAGCAGGCCCGGCTCGACCTCGAGCTCGTCGACCAGACCTACGTGCCCTCCGCGGGCGAGACCGTGGTGACCTGGGGCAGCCAGGACGGCGCGCCGTACGTCTCCGGCGTCCCGGTCGGCCGGGTCGAGTCGGTCTACTCCAGCCTGCGGGAGACGACCCAGCGTGCGGTGATCGAGCCGTTCGTGGACTTCTCCGCCCTCGACCTGGTCGGCGTGGTGGTGCCGTCCGGGACCACCAGCGACCGCAGCGTCATCGAGTTGGACGGGAGCCTGCGATGAGCCCGGGCCCGAGGTTCTCCTCCGTCCCGTTGCCGCGGGTGCTCGCCACGCTGATCGCGGTCTCGGTGGCACTGGTGCTCCAGACCTCGCTGTTCCCACACCTCGCGATCAACGGTGTCGTGCCCGACCTCGTCCTGCTGGTCGTGGTGGCCGTGGGACTGGCGCACGGCGCGGAGACCGGGCTGGTGCTGGGGTTCGGGGCCGGACTGCTGCTGGACCTGGCGCCGCCGGCCGACCACTACGCGGGCCGGTGGGCGCTCGCGCTGATGGTGGTGGGCTACGTCGCCGGGCGGCTCGCCTCGGCCGCCCGCCCGCGGGTCGGCCAGTGGCTGCCGGTGGCCGCGGCCGCGTCGTTCGTCGGCACCTCGGTGTTCGCGCTCACCGGGCTGGCGCTGCGCGACCCCGCCGTGGGCGTCGGTGAGCTGCTCCGGGTCGAGGTCGTGGCGGTCGCCTGGGACGTCGCGCTCGCCCTGGTCGTCGTACCCCTCGCCCTGGGGCTGTTCGCGAAGGTCGAGCCCGACCGGGTCCTCGCGTGACCTCCCAGGCCGGCGAGCGCCGGAGCCGGCTGCGGCTCGTGGTCATCCAGGCGCTGGTGTTCTCGCTGTTCGCGACCCTGATGGTCCGGCTCTACTACCTCCAGGTGGTCAGCGGCGACCACTACGCCGAGCAGGCGGCCTCGCAGTCGGTCCGCGAGGTCGTCGTGCAGCCGCAGCGCGGGCTCATCGTCGACGACATGGGCCGGCCGCTGGTCACCAACCGCACCTCATGGGTGGTCTCGATCGACCGCGGCACGGTGGCCAAGCTCTCCGACGACGAGCAGCGGGCGCTGCTGCACCGGGTCTCGCGGGTGACCGACGTCGCGGTGCCACGCATCCACCGGCTGCTCACCGACTGCGGCGACGACAAGGCGGTGCAGGGGGACTGCTGGAACGGCTCGCCCTACCAGCCCGTGCCGGTCGCGGTCGACGTGCCCCAGCCGATGGCGCTCCGGGTGCTGGAGCAGCCCGAGGACTTCCCCGGCGTGACCGCCGAGCAGCAGAGCCTGCGCGACTACCCCCGACCGTTCGGCATCAACGCCGCGCACCTGCTCGGCTACCTCAGCCCGATCACCGGCGCGGAGTACGAGCGGGCCCAGAAGGACGGCGACCGCTCGGTCAACGGCGCGTCGGTGGTCGGGCGGGCCGGCGTCGAGAAGGAGTACGACGCCTGGCTGCGCGGGATGCCGGGCTACCAGCAGGTCGCGGTCGACTCGATGGGCCGGGTGATCGGCGACGAGGCGACGGTGTCCGCGCAGCCGGGCGACACGCTGGTGACCTCGATCGACGCGAAGGTGCAGTCGGTGGTCGAGCAGCAGCTGGCCGACGCGATCCGGACCGCGCGCAAGACCTTCGACCCGGTCACCCACAAGAACTACGTCGCCGACCAGGGCGCCGCGGTGGTGCTCGACGCCCACACCGGCCGGGTGGTCGCGATGGCCAGCGAGCCGACGTACGACCCGTCGGTCTGGGTGGGCGGGATCTCCAAGAAGGAGCTCTCGCGGCTCTACTCGGCCGCGGCGGGGACCCCGTTGCTGAGCCGCGCCTTCCAGGGCCAGTTCGCGCCCGGCTCGACGTGGAAGCCGGTGATGTCGGTCGGCGCGCTCAACAACGGCTTCAAGACCACCGACGAGCTCGACTGCTCCTCGGGGTTCCAGGTCGGCAGCCGGCTGTTCCACAACTACGAGTCCGCGTCCTACGGCTTCATCCACTTCGACCAGGCGCTGCAGCTCTCCTGCGACACCTTCTTCTACCGGGTCGGCTACAAGTTCTGGCAGGAGTACGGCAGCGACGAGACCGACGTGCACGCCAAGGACCCGCTGGTCTCGGAGGCCAAGGCCTTCGGCTTCGGCTCGCCGACCGGTGTCGACCTGCCCGGCGAGGCGAGCGGCCGGATCGCGGACCGGGCGTGGAAGCTCGCCTACTGGCGCGAGATGAAGGGCTACTACTGCAAGCTCGACCGCACCGGGACGGCGAAGACGGCGTACATGCGGCTCTTCGCCCACGAGTTCTGCCTGGAGGGCAACCACTACCGCGCCGGCGACGCGGTGAACTTCGCCATCGGCCAGGGCGACACCCTGGTCACGCCGCTGCAGCTGGCGCGCGCCTACGCGGCGCTCTCCAACGGCGGCACGCTCTACGAGCCGCGGGTGGCCAAGGCGATCGTCTCGCCGGACGGCACCGTGCTGCGCCGGATCGCGCCCAAGGTGGCCGGTCACGTGCCGGCGTCGAAGCAGAGCATGGACTACGTCGACCAGGCGCTGCTCGGCACGCCGAAGGTCGGCACCCTCGCCTGGAAGTTCACCGGCTTCCCCCTCGATCGGGTGCACGTCCGCGGCAAGACCGGGTCGGCGGAGGTGCTGGGCAAGCAGTCGACGTCGTGGGTCGCGACCTACGACGACAACTACGTCGTGGTCATGATGATCAGCCAGGGCGGGACCGGCTCGGGCACCTCCGGGCCCGCGGTGCGGGCGATCTGGGAGTCGCTGTACGGCGTCCACGGCGAGTCCGTCTCGCCCGGCGACTCCGACATCGCCGGGGTGACCCCGCCCGACGGGCTGCCGACGTTCATGGACGACGGCGCGATCCTGCCGCCGGGCCACGATGCTCGATCGAAGGGGGAGTGACGTGGTCTCCGTGCGTCGCCTCGACTGGGTGCTGCTCCTCTCGGTCTTGGCGCTCGTCGCCCTGTCCGCGCTGCTGGTGTGGTCGGCCACCGCCCACCGGGTTGACCTGACCGGCGGCGACTCCACGGCCTACCTGCGCAAGCAGCTGGTCAACATCGGGATCGGCCTGGTGCTCCTCGCGGCGGTCACCGTCTGCGACCACCGGTGGGTGCGGATCGTGGCGCCGTTCGTCTACCTGACGTCGCTGGCCGGGCTGGTGCTGGTGCTGACCATGGGGTCGACCATCAACGGCTCCCGGTCGTGGCTTCGGCTCGCCGGGATGTCGGTCCAGCCCTCGGAGCTCGCCAAGCTCGCGGTGGTGGTCGGCATGGCGCTGGTCCTGGCCGAGCGCTCCGAGGGGCGCTGGCGGCGGCGGGTCGGCTCGGTCGACGTCCTGCTGATGCTGCTGGTCGCCGGGGTGCCTGCCGTCCTCATCCTGCTCCAGCCCGACCTGGGCACCATGCTGGTGCTCTCGGCCACCGTGTTCGGCGTGCTCGCGGTCTCGGGGGCCCGGCGCCGGTGGCTGGTCCTGGTGCTCGCCTCGGCCACGGCGCTCGCGGTGGCCGGCCTGGCGGGCGGCGTGCTGAAGGCCTACCAGGTCGACCGGTTCCTCGCCTTCGTCAACCCGGACCTCGACCCGCGCGGCGCGGGCTACAACGTCGAGCAGGCGCGGATCGCCATCGGCAACGGCGGCCTGCTGGGGCAGGGGCTCTTCCACGGCTCCCAGACCCGGGCCGGCTTCGTGCCGGAGCAGCAGACCGACTTCGTCTTCACCGTGGCGGGGGAGGAGCTCGGGCTGGTGGGCGCCGGCCTGCTCATCCTGCTGCTGTCGGTGGTGATCTGGCGGGCGCTGGTGATCGCCCGCCGGGCCGAGGACGTCTTCGGCCGGGTGGCCGCCGCGGGCATCGCGTGCTGGTTCGGCTTCCAGGCCTTCCAGAACATCGGCATGTGCCTCGGGATCATGCCGGTGACCGGCGTACCGCTGCCGTTCGTGTCCTACGGCGGCTCTTCGCTGTTCGCCGGCATGCTCGCGGTCGGACTGCTCCAGAACATCCACGTCCGCTCGCAGGCGCGGTCCTACGTGGCGCCCCTGGCGGAGCGCCGGGTCCTGGTCGGACGCTGACCGCCTCGTTTGCGTGTGCTTGCGTGGGGTAACTTCTCTTGTGTCCACTCCGCTGTCGGCGGGGTGGGCCGGGGGTTCACATCGGGGGATCGTGAGCTTTCCGGGGGACCGCGGCAGCGACCCTGCCTCTCGCAGGGCACCTGCCGCGGCCCCGAACCGGAACCTCAGCCGTCGAGGTCGGCCAGCACCCCGCCGACGGCCTCGATCGACTCGGCCGTGATCGGGTCCAGCACGAGCTGGAGATGGGTGGCGCCGAGCTCGGCCATCCCGCGGACGTGGTCGGCGAGGGCGGCCAGCGTCACCGGTGCGGTCTCGGCGTCGTAGTCCTCGCCCATGGTCCGGCCCCCGCCCGCGGGCAGCGTGACGAGCACGCACGCGGTGGCCTCGACGGTCTTCCCCTCCGGCATCGCGGCGTCGACCTCGCGCTTGATCGCGGCGTACCCCTCGACGGAGTTGCCGTAGATGCTCCACCAGACGTTCCACGCGTCCACGACCGGCAGCCCGATGCGCAGCATGCGTGGGCTGTTGGAGCCGAGCATGATCGGCGGCCCGCCCTCTCGCACCGGAGGTGGGTCGAGCACGCAGTCGTCGACGTCGTAGAACTCGCCGTGGAACGCGGCGCGTCCTTCCCGGAGCAGCTTGCTGACGATCGTGAGGGCCTCCTCGAACCGGGAGACCCGCTTGTCGTAGGGGAAGCCGTAGGCGTCGAACTCCCTGCGGTTCCAGCCCGCGCCGATGCCGAGGATCAGCCTCCCTTGGCTGACCGCGTCGACCGTGGAGGCCAGCTTGGCCAGCATCGCGGGTGCGTGGAAGGCGGTGCTGGCCACGAGCGGACCGATCTCGACCCGTTCGGTGACCGCGGCGATCGCGGCGAGCGTCGTCCACGCCTCGTGTGGACCCCTGGTGGTGCCGCCCGGCAGGTCGTAGAGCAGGTGGTCGCCGACCCAGATCGAGTCGAAGCCGACCGCCTCGGCACGGCGGGCGAGGTCGAGGTAGTCCGGCATCGCGACGAACCGCTCGACCTCGGGCAGCTGGACGCCGATCTTGCACGGGCGGGTCATGAGGTGACCCTAGTGATCGCCCGGCGAGCCCAGGGCGGCGACGACCTCGGCCAGCGTTGACTCGATGGTGCCGCTCGCGTCCACCCGAAGCGCGCCCGGCCGAGCTTTCTCGATGGTCCGCATCGACGAGACAAGCTGCGGGGCGTCGGTTGGATCGACAAGTCGGTTGTTGATCGCATGCTCGGTCCGGCCCGGAGAGCTCGAGCGGTAGGTCAAGCGAGACCGGAGGGTTCCGGCATCCACGTCGAGGATCACTTCCGTGAACTTGGCGCCAGTGCCCTCGGCGACGTGCTGGAGCTCGTTGATGAAGTCGCTTCGGGCGAGGTACTGGCCGATCACCACGTCACTGGCAGCAGTCAGGTGCGCGCGGGCCTCGGCGGCCGCGAGGCGTCTCGCCTCCAGACCCGCCTCGTTGGGGTCGGAGTCCCAGCTGGGCAGTGCGTGCTTGATCAGGTCGATGTCGATGGTGCGGGTGTTCGGCAGGAGCCGGCCCAGCGCCTCGGCGATCGTCGACTTTCCAGACCCAGGTGCTCCGTTGATCAACACCAGACGAGGCACGCCGCAAGGCTAGAGCCCCTGCGTGCTCAGGGTCGCAGCAAGCTCGATGCGTGGCGCCTGACGGTAGATCTCGATGACCATGGGCGGCGGTAGAGCTCGCGCCACTCGACTTGCGCGCCGCTCATCGAGCCTGTCGAGATGCCCGCAGCCGGTGCTGGGACCCGCCCGGGTGCCTCCCCTGCGGAGGTCTCGACAGGCTCGACCGGCGGTCGGCCAGCAGGCGCCCGGGCGGCGGAGGTCTCGACAGGCTCGACCAGCGGTGGTTCGGGGGGTGCGCGGGCGGCGGAGGTCTCGACGGGCTCGACCGGCGGTGGGTGGCCGGGTGCCGTCCTGCGGGTCAGCTGGTGACCCGCCGGAGCCGGCGTCGCGCGGAGGAGTCCGCGCCGAGCGGCACCACCTCGGTCGCCTTGGCGAGGCCGTGCGCCGGCATGTTGCCGTAGATCGCCTCGTACTCACCGTCGCGGACCAGGAAGGTCTCGTGCCAGATCCCGGAACGCGGGTCCCGGCCCACCCGCTTCCAGTAGCGACGCCAGACCTCCAGATGCGGGTCCGACTCGTCGCGGGCGAACCGCTCGAGGTGCTCGAACGAGCGCCAGTACTGCACGTTCATGAGGCCGTGGGTCTCATACCCCAGCAGCCCCTTCTCGGGGTGCTGCGTGAGGTACTTGAGCATGTACGGCATGCTGCGCATCCCGCCGAGGTCGCGCAGCGAGCGGATCGGATGCAGCTTGTCCAGCCGCGCGCCGATCAGGAAGACGACGAAGTCGCCCTCGATCCTCGCTCCGCGGCGGCCCTGGTTCACCTCTGCCATGCGTCAGTCTCCCGCCGTCAGCGTCGGGCGGTCCAGACCATCCGGCCGATCGGCTCGAGCAGTGCCACGCTGGGCGGCGTGGGGGGCGCAGGGCTGCTCCGCGACGTCGTCGAGCGTGAGGTGCTCGTCGAGCACGCCGGCCTGTCCGGTGCTGGGTTGGAGCGGGTCCGGCTGGCCGACGGACGGCGGCTGGTCGTCAAGCGGGCGTCGGCGAGGACGGACATCACCCTGCGCCTGTTGGGCAGGTCGGTGAGCGGTGAGTACGTCCTCTGGCAGAGCGGCGCCCTCGACCGGCTGCCCGACGGGGTCGGGCACGCGCTCGTCGACGGCTGGCTCGAGGGCCACGACGTCACGGTGCTCGCCATGCGCGACCTCGGGGACGCGGTGCTGAGCTGGGACGACCACCTGTCGGCGGACCGGACCGAGCTGGTCATCGACCGGCTGGCCCGCCTTCACCGTGCCTTCCTGGGCGAGCCGCAGCCCGGCCTCGGATCGCTCGACCGCAACCTCGACCTGTTCGCGCCACGACACGTCCAACCGCTCGCCGACGAGGGCAACGAGCTGGCCACGCTGGTTCTGCGCGGGTGGGAGCGGTTCGAGGAGCTGGTCGATCCCGACGTGGTACGGCCGGCGTTCACACTGCTCGCCGACGTCCGCCCGCTCGCCGAGACCCTGCTGCGCGGTCCGGTGACGCTGCTCCACGCCGACTGCGCCACCGTCAACATGGCCTTCGAGGGCGACGACCTGGTGCTCCTGGACTGGGCCCTGGCCGTCAACGGTCCCGGCGTCCTCGACGTCACGCGCTTCATCGCGGGCTGCTCCTCGGTGGTCGGGCTGTCCCGTGAGGAGATGCTGGCGGCCTACGAGCGGGCCGCCGGACCGGCGTACGACGCGGCGTCGATGCACGCGGCCCTGCTGGCCGGCCTCCTCTGGCTCGGCTGGAACAAGGCGCTCGACGCCGCCGAGCACCCGGACCCGGCCACGCGCGAGCGCGAGGCGGCCGATCTCGACTGGTGGGTGGGGCGGGCCCGGACCGCCCTCGAACAAGGAGTGGTGACATGGAGCTAGGCGCACTGCACGAGCGCACCGTCGGCGAATGGACCCGGATGGTGGAGGGGCTCGACGCCTCCCACTGGGGACGGCCGACCCCGTGCACGGACTGGACCGTCCGCGACCTGGTCAACCACGTCGTGGGGGAGGAGCTGTGGACCGTCCCCCTCGTGCACGGCGCGACCATCGAGGAGGTCGGCGACCGGTTCGACGGTGACCTCCTCGGCGACGACCCGGTGGCCCGGGCGCGGGCCGCCGCGCAGGAGGCCGCGGCAGCGGTGCACGAACGGATGCCTTCGGGTGGGACCGTCCACCTGTCGTACGGCGAGGAGCAGCTGGGCGAGTACGTGCACCAGCTCGCCGCCGACCACCTGGTCCACGCGTGGGACCTGGCCATGGCCAGCGGCCAGGACGCGGCCCTCGACCCCGAGCTGGTCGACGCGCTGTCCGGTTGGTTCGCCGACCGGGAGGACCTGTACCGGTCCGCGGGCGTCATCGGGGCACGGGTCGCCGACCCGGGCGACGATGCCCAGTCCCGCCTGATCGTCGCAACCGGTCGCGACCCGGGGTGGTCGACTAAGGCTTGACGGACAAGAACAGGAAAGCCGCCATCAGCACCAGGTGGACGCCGCCGTTCAGCGTCTTGGCCCGCCCGGGTACGACGGTGAGCACCGAGACGATCGACACCACGGCCAGCATGACGATCTGCATCGGCTCCAGCCCCAGGACCAGCGGGTCGGAGATCCAGATCTTGACGAGGGCCAGGGTCGGGATGGTGAGGCCGATGGAGGCCATGGCGGAGCCGTAGGCCAGGTTCAGGGAGATCTGGGTGCGACCGCTCGCGGCCGCGCGCACGGCCGCGATCGACTCCGGGAGCAGGACGATCAGCGCGATGGCCACGCCGACCGAGGACGGTGGGAACCCGAGCGCCGAGACCCCGCGTTCGATGGGCGGGGACTCGACCTTGGACAGGCCGACGACGACCACGAGCGAGGTGACCAGCAGTCCCAGCGAGACCAGGGCGTCCCGCGTCGTCGGCGGGTCCGCGTGGTCGTCCGCGTCCAGGTCGGTCTCCGGCCCGACCGGCAGGAAGAAGTCGCGGTGCTTGACCGTCTGGGTGAAGACGAAGAGTGCGTACAGGGCCACCGAGGCCACCGCGGCGAACGCCAGCTGTGACGGCGAGAACTCCGGCCCCGGCGCCGAGGTGGTGAACCGCGGCAGCACCAGGGTGACCGACGCGAGGGCGATCACGGTCGCGAGCGAGGAGCCGGAGCCCTCCGGGTTGAAGCGTGCGAGCCCGTGCCGCCACGCCGCGACCAGCAGCGAGAGCCCCACGATCCCGGCCGTGGTGATCATCACCGCCGAGAAGACCGTGTCGCGGGCCAGTGTGGAGGTGTCCTTCCCCGAGCCCGAGAGCATCAGGGTGAGGATTAGGCCGACCTCGATGACGGTCACGGCGACGGCCAGCACCAGCGAGCCAAGCGGTTCCCCGACGCGGTGTGCGACCACCTCGGCATGGTGCACGGCGGCCAGGATCGCGGCGACGAGGAACACCGCGAGCACGGCGGCGACGGCATCCCCCGGATGCCTGCCCCACGACGCGGCCAGGACGACGAGACCGGCCAGCGGAGCGGCCACGGTCCACGAGAACCGTCCGCGGGTGGCAGCGCTCACGGACCTGAATCTACGGAAGCGGGCGGGGGAACTAGACTCGTTGCCGATGGCAACCAACGAGGCGGCGTCGCCAGCGCCGTCGCTGGCAGAGACCGGCGAGTACACCCACCGGCAGGTCCTCACCATCCTCACCGGGCTGCTGCTCGGGATGTTCCTGGGTGCGCTCGACCAGACCATCGTCAGCACGTCGATCCGCACCATCGCCGACGACCTCGACGGGCTCGCGGTCCAGGCCTGGGTCACCACGGCCTACCTGATCACCTCGACGATCGCGACGCCGATCTACGGCAAGCTCGGCGACCTCTACGGCCGCAAGAAGCTGTTCATGTTCGCCATCTCGGTCTTCATCGTCGGCTCGGTGCTGTGCGCCTTCGCCTCGACGATGTACGAGCTCGCCGCGTTCCGGGCCTTCCAGGGGATCGGGGCGGGCGGCCTGTTCACGCTGGTGCTGGCGATCATCGGTGACATCGTGTCGCCGCGGGACCGTGCCAAGTACACCGGCTACTTCATGGCCACCTTCGCCACCTCGAGCGTGCTGGGGCCGGTCATCGGCGGCTTCTTCGCGGGCCAGGACGAGATCCTCGGCGTCACCGGCTGGCGCTGGGTCTTCCTGGTCAACGTCCCGGTCGGCCTGCTGGCCCTCGTCGTCGTCTACCGGACCCTGCACCTGAGCCACCACCGGCGCGCGGCCCGCATCGACTGGTGGGGCGCCGGCTCCCTGGTGGTCGCCCTGGTGCCGCTGCTCACCGTGGCCGAGCAGGGCCGCTACTGGGGCTGGGGCTCGGCCCGCTCGGTGACGGCGTACGTCGTGGGTGGGCTCGGCCTGGTCGCGTTCTATCTCGCCGAGCGCGCCATGGGCGACGACGCCCTCATCCCGCTGCGGCTGTTCCGGATCCGCGCCGCCTCGATCACCATCCTGGCCAGCATCGCGATCGGCATCGCGATGTTCGGCGGGATCCTGATCCTGCCGCTCTACATGCAGATCGTGCACGGCGCGACACCGACCGAGGCCGGCCTGCTGATGCTCCCGATGGTGGTCGGGATGATGTCCGGCGCGATGGTCTCCGGCCAGCTGATCTCGAGGACGGGGAAGACCCGCGTCTTCCCGAGGATCGGGTCGGCGCTCCTCGTGGTCGGGCTGCTGCTGCTCTCGACCACCTCGGCCGACTCACCGCTGGTGGTCATCGACCTCTACATGCTCGTGCTCGGCGTGGGGCTCGGTAACTGCATGCAGCCGCTGCTGCTGATCATGCAGAGCGCCGTGCCACCGGCCGAGATCGGCGTGGCCACCAGCTCCGCGACGTTCTTCCGCCAGATCGGCGGCACGGTGGGGGTGGCGGTCTTCCTCTCGGTGCTGTTCAGCACGGTCGGCGCCAACATCGCCCGCGAGCTCGAGAAGGCGGCAGGGACCGAGGCGTTCCAGCAGGTCCTGGCCAACCCCACCCCGGCCGACGCCGCGATTCTCGGTAACAGCGGCGCGGCCGACCTGGTGCAGGGTGACTCCTCCTTCATCGACACGCTGTCGCCCGCGCTGGCCCACCCGTTCAAGGCCGGGTTCGCCGAGTCGATGGACCTCGTCTTCCTGATGGGGGCGGCCGTCGGACTCGTCGCCTTCGTCCTGCTCCTCTTCATGCCGAAGGTGGAGCTGCGCGCGACCTCGGCAGCGGTCGCGGCGCGGACGGCGGCGGGCGGTGCGGCGACCACCGCACCGGCCGCTCAGGAGCCCTGAGCGCCCCTCACCAGCACCGCGACCGGTCGCCGCAGCGCCCCGGGGTCGGTCGCGACGTCGCCGTCGACGACCAGCAGGTCGGCGGCCAGCCCGGGCCGCAGCGCACCGGTCACCGAGCCGAGGCCGCACGACGTGGCGGCACCCGACGTGGCGGTGGCCAGCGCCTCGGCGACCGGGTAGCCGGCGGCCACCAGGTCGAGGACCGCGAAGGCCAGGCCGCCGTGCGCCTTGGCCGGGCTGATCCCGGCGTCGGTGCCGCTGACCACCCGGACGCCCTGCGCCCGGGCCCGCGACAGCTGTTCGATCCGTGCGGCCGTCAGGGTCGGGAAGTCCAGCTCGATCCGCTCGAACGCCGCCCGAAGACCTGGCGGCATCAGCTCGACCGGTGGGTACTTGCCTTCGTCGGCGCCCACGGTCGGACAGACCTGGACGCCGTTCTCGGCCAGCTCGGCGAGGACCTCGTCGGGGAAGGACAAGCCCTGCTCGGTGAGGCCGGTCGCGTGCTCGATGCCGTCGACCCCGGCGGCCAGTGCATGGCGGACGCCGGCCAGCGAGTGTGCGTGCGCCAGGACCTCCAGGCCGGCGGTGTGCGCAGCCTCGACCGCGGCGCCCAGCTCCTCGAGGCTGAACTGCACACCGAACGCGTCGGTCCCCGGTGTCAGCAGCCCGCCGCTGGCCATCACCTTGATGACGTCGACGCCGCGCTCGACGTGCTCGGCGACCGCGCGGCGCACGCCGTCGACGCCGGACGCGGTGCCGCCGAGGTAGTGGCAGTGGCCGCCCGGCTCGGTGATCGGCGGGCCGGCCGCGACGACCCGGGGGAGTCCCGGCAGCTCACGGGCGGGCAGGGTCCGGTAGCGCCGGTCGCCGAGGTCGCGGACCGTGGTCACCCCGCCGGACAGCTCGGCGGCGAGACCGGCCCGGATCACGGTGTCGAGCTCCTCGTCGGTCATCCCTCCCGCCAGCTCGAGGCTCCCGACGGCCGAGCTCGCCACGAGGTGCACGTGGCAGTCGATGAGCCCGGGCAGCAGCGTGCCGTCGTACGACGTGACCTCGGTCCCGTCCGGGAGGTCGGGGTGACCGCGCTCCACGCCCGTGATCCTGTCGCCGTCCACCATGACGGTCCCCGGTCCGGTGAAGGCCGTGCCGTCGAACACCTGAGCCGCTCGGAGTCCCCGCATGGTGGCAGCATCCTCCGAAGCCGCAGCGCTGTCGCCATTCGGCGCCAAGGGCGCACTCGCCGTACCCTTGAGGGTCGACCCGCCCCCGATCCCGGAGCCCCTGCATGTCCGCCCCTGCCAGCGCCCCCGAGTCGCTCTTCCCCCGTCTCGAGCCGCTGCTCCCGACGGTGTCGAAGCCGATCCAGTACGTCGGCGGCGAGCTCAACTCCACGGTCAAGGAGTGGGACGCCGGCGCCGGCGTCGATGGGAGCGGCGAGACGGTCCGGTGGGCGCTGATGTACCCGGACGCCTACGAGGTCGGGCTGCCCAACCAGGGCGTCCAGATCCTCTACGAGGTGCTCAACGAGCGGGACTGGATCGTGGCTGAGCGCACCTACTCGGTGTGGCCGGACATGGAGCGGGTGCTGCGCGAGCACGGCATCCCGCAGTTCACCGTCGACGGGCACCGGCCGGTGGGGGAGTTCGACCTCTTCGGGATCAGCTTCTCCACCGAGCTCGGCTACACCAACCTGCTCACCGCGCTCGACCTCGCCGGCATCCCGCTGCACGCGGCCGACCGCGGCGATCACGACCCGATCGTGCTCGCCGGCGGCCACGCGGCGTTCAACCCCGAGCCGATCGCGGACTTCCTCGACGCCGCGGTGCTCGGTGACGGCGAGGAGGTCGTGCTCGCGATCTCCGAGGTGGTGCGCGAGTGGAAGGGCGAGGGCCGCCCGGGCGGCCGCGACGAGGTCCTGCGCCGGCTGGCCGTCAGCGGCGGTGTCTACGTGCCGCGCTTCTACGACGTGGCGTACGCCGTGGACGCGACGATCGAGGCCGTCGTACCCAACCGCCCCGGCATCCCGTTCCGGGTCCGCAAGCACACGCTGATGGACCTCGACGCCTGGCCCTACCCCGCCAAGCCGCTGGTCCCGCTGGCCGAGACCGTGCACGAGCGCTACTCGGTCGAGATCTTCCGCGGCTGCACCCGCGGCTGCCGGTTCTGCCAGGCCGGGATGATCACCCGGCCGGTGCGCGAGCGGTCGATCCAGACCATCGGCGAGATGGTCGAGAACGGCATTCGGAAGTCCGGCTTCGAGGAGGTCGGCCTGCTCTCGCTGTCGAGCGCCGACCACACCGAGATCGCCGAGGTGGCCAAGGGGCTGGCCGACCGCTACGAGGGCTCGAACGTCTCGCTCTCGCTCCCGTCGACCCGGGTCGACGCCTTCAACATCACGCTGGCCAACGAGTTCTCCCGCAACGGCCGGCGGTCGGGGCTGACCTTCGCGCCCGAGGGCGGCTCGGAGCGGATGCGCAAGGTGATCAACAAGATGGTCACCGAGGAGGACCTGATCCGGACCGTCGCGACGGCCTACGGCAACGGCTGGCGGCAGGTGAAGCTCTACTTCATGTGCGGCCTCCCCACCGAGACCGACGACGACGTCCTGGCGATCGCCGACCTCGCGCGCGAGGTGATCCGCAAGGGCCGCGAGGTCAGCGGCCGCAACGACATCCGCTGCACGGTCTCGATCGGCGGCTTCGTGCCCAAGCCGCACACGCCGTTCCAGTGGGCCGCCCAGCTCGACCACGAGACCACCGACGAGCGGCTGCGCAAGCTGCGCGAGGTGGTACGCGCGGACAAGCGGTTCGGCCGCGCCATCGGCTTCCGCTACCACGACGGCCAACCGGGCATCATCGAGGGGCTGCTGTCCCGCGGCGACCGCCGCGTCGGTGCGGTCATCGAGAAGGTGTGGCGCGACGGCGGCCGCTTCGACGGGTGGTCGGAGCACTTCTCCTACGAGCGGTGGGTCGCCGCGTGCGAGGCCGCGCTCGCGCCGTACGCCATCGACCTGGACTGGTACACCACCCGCGAGCGCGACTACGACGAGGTCCTCCCGTGGGACCACCTCGACTCCGGCCTCGAGAAGGACTGGCTCTGGTCGGACTGGGAGGACGCCCTCGCCGTCGCCTCGGGCGAGGCGGACGTCGAGGTCGAGGACTGCCGCTGGACGCCGTGCTACGACTGCGGCGTCTGCCCCGAGATGAACACCGAGATCCAGATCGGGCCGACGGGGCGTCAGCTGCTGCCGCTGTCGGTGGTCAGCGAGGCTTGACCCGGCCCTCGAGCCTGGTGCCGTCGGCGGCGAAGCCGAAGCAGGCCAGCGGGTCGCCGGCGGAGGGCTCGGTCGTGTCGGCGACGCCGGCGACGAGCAGCCGGTCGTCGGAGACGGCGGCACCGGCCTGGGTGGGCAGGGCGTCGAGGCAGACCTCGTCGGGGATCACCGGGCGGTACGCCGCGGCCTGCCTGGTGTCCAGGTCCAGCACGGCCAGGACCTCGGCGTCGTGCAGGCCGTCGCAGTCCGCGCGGCTCAGGTCGTCGAGGGCCGGCTGCTCACCCTGGAGGAACGGTGCGCCGTCAACGCAGTCGCCGCGCTCGAGGTCGGCCACGCTCGAGATGGCGGAGTGGTGGCGTATCACCACCACGACAGCCACGGCCACGGCGGCCAGCGCCACCGCGACTGCCACCAGGACGCCGCGTCGCACGTGGGGCTAGCTCCCGAGCCGGCCGGTCAGCTTCGACCCGTCGGCCCGGGACACGATGCACGCGTCGGTGTCGCCGGGCGAGGGGTTGACCGGGGCGAGGGCGACGACCGTGTAGGTCTGGGTGTCGGCGACGACGGCCGTGTAGCCATCACCGATCTGCGACAGGCAGAGCGCCTGCAGCGCCGACGCGTCGCCGTTGGCCGTCTCGGACGTCAGCGTGACGGTCGAGGCGACCTCGCCGTCGTGCTTGTCGGAGCAGTCGACGGTGCGGATCGCGCTCACCTCGTCGGCGTTGGTGTCGGTGAGGCTGTCGGCGTTGATGCAGTCGCCGACCTCGAGGTCGTTGACGCTCTTGAGGTCCTTCGCGAAGTAGTAGACGGCCGCGCCGCCGATGGCCCAGCCGACGATGTAGATCACGCTGATGACCAGGGCCGCGATCGCCATGCCCTTGCCGTGGTTGCGGCCGTCCCGACCGCGCACGAGCACGGTGATGGCGAGCGGGATCGCCGCGAGCAGCGAGATGCAGCTGCAGCCGAGGATCGACAGGACCAGCGCGGTGATGGCCATGCCCTTGCCGGCCTCGGCCCGAGCGGGTGGCCCGGGCAGGTAGGGCTGGGCCGGCACCGGCTGGGTGACCGGCTGGGGGACCGGCTGTCCGTACGGCGGTGGTGGCGGAGGTGGCGGAGCGGTCGGGTCGCCGTACGGCGACGGGGGTGAGGGGATCGGCGTGGCCGCCGGCGGCGGGGCATAGGGGTTCTGCGGGTCGTTCGGGTCCTGGGGCGTGTTGCCGGCGTCCGGGTCCGGCCCAGGGTCGTGCCCAGGGTCGTGACCAGAGTCGTACGGAGTGCTCATCGGGTCCCTCCGGGTGCCGCCGTCCTGGTGCGCGAGTGCAGCGTTCCACATCGGGACCGTTGCCGCGGCACCCGCGGGCAGATCACCCCGGGAATGCCGACGGTGTGGCCTCACGGACGCGCAGCTGGTCCTCGAGGTGCGCAGGGCGCCCGACGTAGAGCCCGACCGCGAACAACGGAACGCTCAGCGCGAGCAGCACCAGCAGCGGCACGGTCCAGCCGTCCGTCGCCTCGTGCAGCACACCGATGCCGAACGGCCCGACCGCGGCCAGCAGGTAGCCGGTCGACTGGGTCCACCCCGACAGCGCCGCCGTGACGCCCGCAGTGCGGGTGCGCAGCCCGATGTAGGTCAGCACGATCGGGAACGTCGTCAGCGCGGTGCCCAGGACCGCGGCCCACAGCACGGCCAGGCTGTGCGGCGCCACGAGCAGGCCGACGTAGGCCACGGGGTAGCAGGACATCACCACGACCAGCACGAGCCGCTGGTCGCCGGGCCGGGCGACCGCCTGCGGGAGGACGAAGGAGAGCGGGATCGACATCGCCGCCACGATCCCGACGAGGGCGCTGGCCGTCCCGGCCCCGAAGTCCGCGTCCCGCCACAGCGTGGCGAACCAGCCGAAGACGGCGTAGGCCATCAGCGACTGCAGCCCGAAGAACAGCGTCATGGCCCAGCCCAGCCGGGTCCGCGCGATGTCGCCGTAGCCGACGTCGCGCACCGGCGTGTCCATCGCCTCGTCGTGGCGGACCAGACCGAACCACGGCACCACCGCCACCGCCCCCAGCACGGCCCAGGCCCCGATGCCGTAGCGCCAGCTGCCGAACGCGTCGGCCACCGGCACGGTGAGCAGGAACGCCGAGGTCAGCCCCACCGCGAGCATCGTCGTGTAGAGCGCGGTCATCAGCCCGATCCGGTGCGGGAAGTGGAGCCGGACGAGCGAGGGGATCAGCACGTTGGCCATCGCCATTCCCGCCGTGGCGACCAGGGACAGGAGCAGGAACGCCGACTCCTGGTGGACGACGGCCCGGGCCGCCAGCCCGACCACCACGCCCAGGAGGGCGAGCAGCGTCACCCGGTGCGGGCCGAGCCGATGTGCGGCCGCGGGTGCCAGCGCCCCGAAGACCGCGAAGGCCAGCACCGGCAGCGACGTCAGCAGCCCTGCCGAGGCCGGCCCCATGTCCAAGCCGTCGCGGAGCTCGTCGAGCACGGGGCCGACGCTGACCGCGGCCGGCCGGAGGTTGAGCGAGAGGAGCAGGAGCGCCAGCAGGACCAGGACAGTCGAGCGGCGCGTCACCCTGCCGACCCTACGAGGGGGGACACTTCTCGGGTGCGGCACATCTCGGATGCGGAGCGACGGGCCCGGCTCATGCAGCGGCATGCGCTCTCGCCCGGCCACCGGACGGCCGACCCCGAAGCGGCCACGCGCGCGGTGACCGTGCTGCACTCCACCGAGCCGGCCACCGTCTACCTCTCGGTCTGGGCCCGTGTCGACGCGGTGACAGTGGCCGACGTCGACCGGGCGTTGTACGTCGAGCGCAGCCTGGTCAAGCAGCTCGCGATGCGGCGCACCCTGTTCGTGTTCCCTCGCGACCTGCTCCCGGCGGCGTGGGGCAGCGCGTCGGCCCGGGTCGCCGAGCAGCTGGAGGCCCGGCTGGTCAAGGAGGTCGAGGCGGCCGGCCACGCGACGGACGGTGCCGCATGGCTCGACGAGGCCCGCACCCGCGTGGTCGAGGTCCTCAGCGGCGGGCGGGCACTGACCGCCCAGGAGATCCGCAAGGAGGTGCCCGCCCTGGAGGCGCGGCTCGACCTGTCGCCGGGCAAGAAGTACGCCGCCAACGTCTCGATGGGACCGCGGGTCCTCACCCAGCTCGCGGTCGAGGGCACGGTCGTCCGCGGCGAGAACGCCGGGCACTGGCGGCTCTCCAAGCCGCGCTGGGCGCTGATGTCGGACTGGCTCGGCGAGGTGCCGCCGCCGGCCAAGGCCGACGAGGGGTACGCCGAGCTGGTCGGCCGCTGGCTGCGCGCCTTCGGCCCCGGCACCGAGGCTGACCTCGTCTGGTGGCTCGGCGCGACCAAGGGCGCGGTCCGCGCCGCGCTGTCCGCGCTCGAGGCGGTCGAGGTGAGCCTCGACGGCGGCGGTACCGGCTGGGTCCTGCCCGAAGACCTGGACGAGGTCGCCTCGGAAGGGCCCTCGGCCGCGCTGCTGCCGGTCCTCGACCCGACGGTGATGGGCTGGAAGGAGCGCGGCTTCTACCTCGGGGGCCACGGCCCACAGCTCTTCGACCGCAACGGCAACGCGGGCACCACCGCGTGGTGGGACGGGCGGGTGGTCGGCTGCTGGGTGCAGGACGACCACGGGGTGGTCGAGGTCCGGCTGCTGGAGAGGCTGCCCGCGGCGGCGACGAGGGCCCTGGCGGTCGAGGCCGAGCGGCTGACCGGCTGGCTGGACGGCGTTCGGATCGGCACGGTCTACCCTTCGACGGCCATGAAGGTCGTCGAGTGGGTCCACATCTAGGGAGCCATGACAAGAGAGCAGCCCAAGCAGGCGCCGCCGCCGGTGCAGCGGCTCCGGGTCCGCTACGCCAAGCGCGGACGGCTGCGGTTCACCAGCCATCGTGACTTCAGCCGCGCGTTCGAGCGGGCGGTGTTCCGGGCCCGGCTGCCGATGGCCTACTCCTCCGGGTTCAACCCGCACCCGCGGATCTCCTACGCGGGCGCCGCGCCCACCGGCTCGGCCAGCGAGGCGGAGTACCTCGAGCTGGCCCTGGCCGAGGTGGTCGACCCGGCCGCGGCCCTCGCGGCCCTCGACGAGGCGATGCCGGACGGCCTGGACGTGGTCGAGGTCGTCGAGTCGGCCGGCGGCTCGTTGGCCGACCTGCTGCAGGCCAGCCAGTGGAACATCGCGCTCCCGACGCCGATGGAGGAGGTCACGCCGGCGGTCCGGGCGTTCCTCCGTGCCGACGAGGTGGCCGTGCAGCGGATGACCAAGAAGGGGTTGCGCGACTTCGACGCCCGCGCCGCCGTGCTGTCGCTTTTGGTGATGCCGGGCGGGGACGGCACCGGGCCGGGATCCGAGCTCGAGCTCGTGCTGCGGCACCAGGAGCCCGCCGTCCGGCCGGACGACGTGCTGACCGGGCTGGCCTCGGTGGGCGGGCTCGAGCTGGTCGGCGTACCGCTCCTGACCCGGGAGGCCCAGGGGCCGCTCGACGAGGTCACCGGCGAGATCGGCGACCCGCTGCGGACCCGATAAATGGGTTGCGCTCGGAGCGCTGTGCGATACTCGCCACAGGTCGACGAACCGTCGACCTGACGACTTCCTCTTGCGCGAGGCTTGTCGACGCCAGACCGCGACGCGGCTGGGCCGGTCGGTGACAGCGACCAGAGCCGGGCTGGCGACCGCGGCAGGGGTCGGGCAGGGCTCGGATGTGACACCACGGGGTGTCGTCGCGAATGAAGGCTTGACGCTGCGGCCCGGGGCCACCCGGGACGCCGGCGATGACCACCCGGCTGCAGCGCACCCGGGTCGAGGAGCAGTACATGCCCGAGGACGAGACCACCCAGGGTCCGGAAGCCTCCGCCGAGTCGACCCTGTCGACCGTCGAGGCGCCGGCCAAGAAGGCCGCCGCGAAGAAGGCGGCGGCGAAGAAGGCGACGGCCAAGAAGGCGACGGCCAAGAAGGCGACCGCCAAGAAGGCGGCGACGAAGAAGTCCGCCGTCAAGGCTGACGAGACGGTCGTCGAGCAGCCACCGGCAGCGGAGACCGCCGCGGTGGGCGCTCCGGCCGTGCTCTTCCAGGTCCCCGACCCCGTCGAGAAGCCGGCGAAGAAGGCCGCCAGGAAGACCTCCAAGAAGGCCGCGGCGGCTGACGCACCGCAACCTGCGGGCGAGGAGGCGGAGCAGCCGGCCAAGAAGGCGGCGAAGAAGTCCGCGAAGAAGCCCGCGACGAAGGTTGCGACGAAGGTTGCGACGAAGGCTGGGACGAAGGCTGGGGCAAAGAAGTCGGCGAAGAAGGCCGGCGACGCGGGCGACAAGGACGAGCCGACGGCCGAGGCGACCACCGAGCCGACCACCAAGCCGGAGGAGCCCGCGGACGCAGGGTCTGACGCCGAGTCGGGCGAGGAGGGCACGGGCGGGGCCCGTCGGCGCCGCCGCCGCGGTGGCCGCCGCCGCCGCAAGTCCTCCGGCGAGGGCGCCGACTCCGAGGCCGGCGAGGACACCGACGAGGGGGAGTCGTCCGATGCCGACGACGATGCCGGGGACGGCTCCTCACGGCGCCGGCGGCGGCGCCGCCGCGCCGGCGAGGACGGCGGCGGCAGCTCCGACGACCCGCAGAACACCGTCACCCGGGTCCGGCGCGCCCGCACCGCCGAGGACCAGATCACCGCGGTCTCGGGCTCGACCCGGCTCGAGGCCAAGAAGCAGCGCCGCCGCGAGGGTCGCGAGGCAGGGCGCCGCCGAGCGCCGATCGTGAGCGAGGCCGAGTTCCTCGCCCGCCGCGAGTCGGTCGAGCGGGTCATGGTGGTCAGGCAGCGCGACGAGCTCACCCAGATCGGCGTCCTCGAGGACAAGGTCCTGGTCGAGCACTACGTCGCCCGCGAGTCCCAGACCTCCCTGATCGGGAACGTCTACCTCGGCCGGGTCCAGAACGTGCTGCCGTCGATGGAGGCGGCGTTCATCGACATCGGCCGCGGCCGCAACGCCGTCCTCTACGCCGGTGAGGTCAACTGGTCCGCGCTGGGCCACAAGGACGGCCAGCCCCGCAAGATCGAGTCGGTCCTCTCCTCCGGCCAGTCGGTGCTGGTGCAGGTGACGAAGGACCCGATCGGCCACAAGGGCGCCCGCCTGACGAGCCAGGTCAGCCTGGCCGGGCGGTTCCTCGTCTACGTGCCCGACGGCACCACCTCCGGCATCTCCCGCAAGCTGCCCGACACCGAGCGCAACCGGCTCAAGACGCTGCTCAAGGAGCTCGTCCCCGACACCGCCGGCGTGATCGTGCGCACCGCGGCCGAGGGCGCCTCGGAGGCCGAGCTGACCAGCGACGTCGAGCGGCTCAAGGCGCGGTGGGAGGACATCGAGAAGAAGGCCAAGGGCAGCGCCCCACAGCTGCTCTACGGCGAGCCGGACCTGACCCTCAAGGTGGTCCGGGACCTGTTCACCGAGGACTTCAGCAAGCTCGTCATCCAGGGTGACGACGCATGGGAGACCGTCCAGGCCTACGTCGCGCACGTGGCGCCGGACCTCGAGGAGCGGCTCGAGCGCTACGACCCCGAGGAGCACGGCGGCGCCGACCTGTTCGCGACGTACCGCCTCGACGAGCAGATCGCGAAGGGGCTCGACCGCAAGGTGTGGCTGCCCTCCGGCGGCTCGCTGATCATCGACCGCACCGAGGCGATGACCGTGGTCGACGTCAACACCGGGAAGTTCACCGGCTCCGGCGGCAACCTCGAGGAGACGGTCACCAAGAACAACCTCGAGGCGGCCGAGGAGATCGTCCGGCAGCTCCGCCTGCGCGACATCGGCGGCATCATCGTCGTCGACTTCATCGACATGGTGCTGGAGTCCAACCGCGACCTGGTGCTCCGCCGCCTCGTCGAGTGCCTGGGCCGCGACCGCACCCGCCATCAGGTCGCCGAGGTCACCTCGCTCGGCCTGGTGCAGATGACCCGGAAGCGGATCGGCACCGGTCTGCTGGAGGCCTTCAGCGAGACCTGCGAGCACTGCCAGGGCCGTGGCCTGGTCATCCACGAGCACCCGGTCGAGCCGAAGCGCTCCGACGACGAGGCCGGCCGTGGCGGCCGGAGCCGCCGGGGCCGGGGTGGCCGCGGCCGCGGCTCGGGTGCCGAGTCGGGCGGCAACGGGAACGGGAACGGCAACGGGAACGGCACCAAGGCGCCGTCGCCGATCGAGGTCGCCGCGATGGCGCGGCAGCACGAGCGGGAGGCCGAGGAGGCCGCCGCTGTCGAGGACGTGGAGGGTCTCGAGGACGCTGGCACCGAGGTCGAGGACGACCTCGAGAGCCTGACCTCCGAGGTGGTCGAGTCGGTGAGCGACGAGGTCGAGGACGAAGCGGTTGACGAGCCGGCAGCGGCGCCCGAGCCCGAGCCGGAGCCCGAGCCGGGGCCGGAGCCGGCCGCGGTGCCGGAGAAGCCCACCGTGGTCACCCGGACCCGCCGCCGCAGCGCCAGCCGTCCCGCCGGGCCGCCGAGGTCCGACGCCGTCGCGGTGCCGGCCATGGCCGACGCCCCGGCGTCGATCGGGACCGAGCGCGAGGGCTCGGTGGGTGCGCCGGCGGCCGACGGTGTCGTCGAGCCGGGCACGGCCGAGGAGGCCGACCCCGGGGCACCGGCGCACGTCGAGCACGTCCCGATCAAGCGGAAGGGCTCCCGGAAGCGCTGACCGGTGGCTCCACCCGGTGGGCTGCCGTTTTGCGGCCCACCCGCCCGATCCGTACTATTGAACGTCGGTGCGCGCTCAGGCGCGCCCCATCTCTGTGCGGCACCTTCTGGGCGCCCCAGGGCCTCATTCACACAGACCAACCAAGGAGACCGCGGTGTACGCGATCGTGCGCGCTGGCGCGAAGCAGCAGAAGGTGGCCGTCGGCGACGTCATCGAGATCGACCAGGTCTCGACCGCCGTCGGCGAGACGGTCACCCTGCCCGTGGTCCTCGTGGTCGACGGTGACGCGGTCACCTCCGACCACAAGTCGCTCGACAAGGCGTCGGTGACCGCCGAGGTGCTCGGCGGCACCAAGGGCCCCAAGATCGTGATCCAGAAGTTCAAGAACAAGACGGGTTACAAGAAGCGCCAGGGCCACCGCCAGAAGTACACCCAGGTCAAGATCACCGACATCAAGGCCTGACGGCCGCCCAGCAGGGGAGAAGCAGAGATGGCACACAAGAAGGGCGCGGCGTCCACCAAGAACGGCCGCGACTCCAACGCGCAGCGGCTGGGCGTGAAGCGGTACGGCGGCCAGGTCGTCAGCGCGGGCGAGATCATCGTCCGCCAGCGCGGCACCCACTTCCACCCCGGCGCCAACGTCGGCCGCGGTGGCGACGACACACTGTTCGCGCTCGCGGCCGGTGCGGTGCAGTTCGGCACCCGTCGTGGCCGCCGGGTCGTCAACATCGTCCCGGGTGACGACGCCTGAGGTCCCCCACGACATGACGAGAGGCGCCCTGTCCGGGCGCCTTTCGTGATTTCGAGACGGGCGTAGAGCGCCCTCCTCAATCCAAGGATCCAGCCCGAAGGAGAACCCGAGCCATGGCCGTCCCGACCTTCGTCGACCGGGTGTCGCTGCACGTCAGCGCCGGCCGCGGCGGGAACGGTGTGGCCTCGGTGCACCGCGAGAAGTTCAAGCCGCTGGGCGGCCCCGACGGCGGCAACGGCGGCCCGGGCGGGTCGGTGATCCTGCGCGTCGACCCCGACGTGACCACCCTCCTCGACTATCACCACAGCCCGCGCCGCCGGGCTGGGCACGGCGGCCACGGCGCGGGTGGCCACCGCAACGGCGCCCACGGGGCCGACCTGGTGCTGCCGGTCCCGGACGGCACCGTGGTCACCGGCGCCCGGGGCGAGGTGCTGGCCGACCTGGTCGGCCCGGGCACCGAGCTGGTGGTTGCGCAGGGCGGCAGGGGCGGGCTCGGCAACGCGGCCCTGGCGAGCGCCAAGCGCAAGGCGCCCGGGTTCGCCCTGCTCGGCGAGCCCGGCGACGAGCTGGAGATCCGGCTCGAGCTCAAGGTGGTCGCCGACGTCGGGCTGGTCGGCTTCCCGAGCGCCGGCAAGTCCAGCCTGATCGCCGCGATCTCCCGCGCCCGGCCCAAGGTCGCCGACTACCCGTTCACCACCCTGGTGCCCAACCTCGGCGTGGTCACAGCGGGCGACACGACATTCACCGTCGCCGACGTGCCGGGGCTGATCGAGGGCGCCAGCGAGGGCCGCGGGCTCGGCCACGAGTTCCTGCGGCATGTCGAGCGCTGCGCGGCCCTCGTCCACGTGATCGACACCGCCACGATCGAGCCCGGCCGCAACCCGGTCGACGACCTCGACGTCATCGAGAACGAGCTGAGCCGCTACGGCGGCCTCGAGGACCGGCCCCGGCTGGTGGCGCTCAACAAGGTCGACGTCCCCGACGGCCGCGACCTGGCCGACATCGTCATCGACGACCTGCGCGGGCGCGGGCTGCGGGTCTTCCCGGTCAGCGCCGCCTCCGGGGAGGGGCTGCGTGAGCTCACCTTCGCCATGGCCGAGATCGTCGCCGCCGCCCGGGCCACGAAGGAGGTCGCCGAGGCGACCCGCATCGTGCTGCGGCCCGCGTCCGCGGACGGCGGCGACGGCTTCACCGTGGCCTCGACCGAACTGGGCTGGGAGGTGCGCGGCACCAAGCCGGAGCGGTGGGTCCGCCAGACCGACTTCAGCAACGACGAGGCGGTCGGGTTCCTTGCCGACCGGCTCAACCGGTTGGGCGTCGAGGCCCGGCTGCTCGAGCTCGGGGCCGTCGAGGGCGACACCGTGGTCATCGGCGACCCGGACAACGCGGTGGTCTTCGACTTCAAGCCGGGCATCGACGCGGGCGCGGAGAACCTTGCGCGCCGCGGTGAGGACGCCCGCTTCGAGGAGCAGCGGCCCGCAGTGGGCCGGCGCCGGGCCATCCAGGAGGCCATGGCCGACCGCGCCGAGGGCGAGGAGCGCGCGGACGTCGCCCGGCGGATCGACCGGGGACCCACGTCGTACGAGATCGGGTCGGAGGACGACCCCGACCGGGCCGATGATGAGACGTGAGGTCGCCGACGCCCGCCGGGTCGTGGTCAAGGTCGGGTCGTCCAGCCTGACCACCGCCGAGGGCGGCATCGACCCGGGCCGGGTACGCCGGCTGGTGGAGGTGCTGGCCGCCACGCGCGCTCGCGGCGCAGAGGTGGTGCTGGTGTCGTCCGGGGCGATCGCGGCCGGCCTGGCGCCCCTCGGGCTGCGCAAGCGGCCCCGGGCGCTGCCGGCCCAGCAGGCCGCGGCGTCGGTGGGCCAGGGGCTGCTGGTGCACCGCTACACCGAGGAGCTGGCGCGCCACGGCGTCGTGGCCGGGCAGGTGCTGCTCACCGTCGACGACGTGACCCGGCGCTCGCACTACCGCAACGCCTACCAGACCTTCGCCAGGCTGCTCGAGCTCGGCGTGCTGCCGATCGTCAACGAGAACGACACCGTGGCCACCACCGAGATCCGGTTCGGCGACAACGACCGGCTGGCCGCGCTGGTGGCGCACCTGGTCCACGCCGAGCTGCTGGTCCTGCTCTCCGACGTCGACGGGCTCTACGACGGCCCACCGAAGGCGCCGGGCGCGGCGCTGGTCCCGGACGTGCGCGACTGGGCGGAGCTCTCCTCGGTGCGGGTCGGGAAGGCCGGCGCCGCCGGGGTCGGCATCGGAGGGATGCGGACCAAGCTGGACGCCGCCCGGATCGCCACGGGCGCCGGCATCCCCGTCGTGCTGGCCTCCGCAGGGCGGGCCGCGGAGGCGTTGGCCGGCGAGCCGGTCGGGACGCTGTTCCACGTGACCGGGCGCCGCCGCCCCACCCGGCTGCTCTGGCTGGCCCACGCGACCGAGCCGGTCGGGACGCTCCTGCTCGACGCAGGTGCGGTCGTCGCGGTGACGCAGCGGCGGGCCTCGCTGCTGGCGGCCGGCATCACGGGAGTCGTGGGTGCCTTCCATGCCGGCGACCCGGTCGACATCGCCGGGCCGGACGGCGTACCGGTGGCGCGCGGGCTCGTGAACTTCGACGCCGAGGAGCTCCCGAACCTGCTCGGCAGGTCGTCCAAGGAGCTCAAGCGCGAGCTCGGCGCGGCCTACGAGCGGGAGGTGGTCCACCGCGACGACCTGGTCCTGCTGTGAAGCGGGTCCTGTTCTGGCTCGTCGTCGCCGTCCCGGCCGTCCCCGCCCTCACCCTCACCATCGCGCGCGCGTTCGACAGCGACAACGGCACGATGATCCGGATCGAGGCGTTCACACCGCTGGCGATCCCGCTCTACGTCTTCCTGGTCGTGTTGCTCGGGGTGGGCGCCATCGTGGCGAGGGGCCGGTCGCCGCAGGCGGTCGGAGCGGTGCTGGCGCTGGTGCTGCTCTGCCTGCACGTGTGGTGGTTCGCGCCGCAGGTCATGGGCGACAACCCGGCGCCCGCCGCGGGTGCCCAGCGCATCACGGTGATGAACGCCAACCTCTACGAGGGCCGCGCCAGCGCGCGGGACGTCGTGAACGCCGTCCGCGACCACCACGTCAACGTCCTGGTGCTGGAGGAGATCACGCCCCAGCTGCTCGAGGAGATGGACCGCCTCGGGCTCGCCCAGCTGCTGCCCGACCGCGTCGGCGAGCCCGACTACATGGTCGCCGGCACGATGATCCTGGCCGACCAGCCGCTCACCGACCACGTCCGCCTGCGCACGACGTTCCAGGGCTGGGAGGCGACCTACGCCGGGCTCACGGTCCTCGGCGTGCATCCCGTGGCGCCGGTCGACCCGGCCGGCTGGCGCGCCGACCACGCCGCGATCCTGAAGCAGGCCGAGACCGACCACGCCGACCTGATCCTGGGCGACATGAACGCGACCGCCGACCACGTGCCGATGCGCGCGCTCGACGACGCGGGCTTCCGCGACGCGAGCGAGGCGGCGAACGAGGGCTGGCAGCCGACCTGGCCGGCCAACCACGTCGGCGTCTTCCCACTCCTCCCGCCGCTGGTGAAGATCGACCACGTCCTGGTCGGCGACCGGATGGCTGCCCTGGGCACGCAGACCGTGGACGTCGCCGGCACCGACCACTACGCGCTCCTCGCTACCGTGGCTCGCCGTGGATGACGCGGAGTTCTACCGCTGGTACGGCCCCTGGGAACCGCTGGACCCGGCCGGGCTCGCCGAGCTCATGCGTGGCTTCGAGCGTCCCTGGTGGATCGTCGGCGGCTGGTCGATCGAGGCGTTCACCGGCGCGCCGCGCGAGCACGAGGACGTCGACCTGTCGCTCCTGGCGTGCGACCTGCCCGCGTTCCGGGAGCACCTCGGCACGGACTGGACACCCTGGTCCAACTTCGCAGGCACGCTGCGCCCGCTCAATGACCGGTTCCCCGAGCCGCTCGACGTGGAGAGCCAGGTCTGGATCCGCCGCGACGCGGGGTCGCCGTGGGTGGTGGACCTGCCGATCACCCCGGACCGTGCGGGGCTCTGGACCAACAAGCGGTGGGCCGAGCACGTCGTGGCGGTCGAGGACGCCACGTGGGTCGCACCGGACGGGATCCGCTACGTCCGGCCGGAGATCGCGCTGCTCTACAAGGCTCTGCCCGACCGTGAGAAGGACCGGCGTGACCTCGACGTGACATGGCCGCTGCTCGACGACGACGCCCGCGGCTGGCTGCTGGACGCCCTGGCGCAGGTGCACCCCGGGCACGCGTGGCTGACCCGCCTGGAGCGGTGACCGACCGTCGTCCCCCGGCGGTGGCCGGAAGGTGACCGCGGGTATCTGAGGTAGCGCCCGGCCGATCTGAGGTACGCCGCGGTGTCTGGAACCCGCAGGTGGGGCCGTAGGCTGGGCAGGACATGGACACCGCTGAGCGCACGGTCTACCTGGACCACGCCGCCACGACGCCGATGGTTCCCGCGGCGGTCGAGGCGATGACGGCGCACCTGCTGGAGGTCGGCAACCCCAGCTCGCTGCACGCCTCGGGCCGGCACGCGCGCCGGGTGGTGGAGGAGTCCCGGGAGACGATCGCGCAGGCCATGGGCTGCCGGCCCGGAGAGGTGGTGTTCACCTCGGGCGGCACCGAGTCCGACAACCTCGCGGTCAAGGGCATCCACTGGGCCCGGCTCGCCGAGGACCCGCGCCGCACCCGGGTGCTGTGCACCGCGATCGAGCACCACGCGGTGCTGGACGCGATGGAGTGGCTGCGCGGGTCGGAGGGCGTCGACGTGGAGCTGCTCCCTGTCGACGACAGGGGCCGGCTGCGGCTGGACGCGCTGCGCGAGTCGGTCGAGCGCGACCCGGCGTCGGTGTCGCTGATCTCGGTGATGTGGGCCAACAACGAGGTCGGCACGGTGCAGCCGGTCGACGAGGTCGTTGCGATCGCCGCCGAGCACGCGATCCCCGTGCACACCGACGCCGTGCAGGCGGTCGGCACCGTCCACGTCGACTTCGCGGCGAGCGGGGTCGACGCGCTCACCCTGACCGGCCACAAGCTCGGCGGCCCCTACGGCGTGGGCGCGCTCGTGGTCCGGCGCGAGGTCGGTGTGACCCCGCTGATCCACGGCGGCGGTCAGGAGCGCGACATCCGCAGCGGCACGATCGACACCCCGGCCATCGCCGGCTTCGCCGCCGCGGTCGAGCTGGCCGTCAAGCTGCGGTCCGAGCGAGCCGAGCGGATCGGCGGCCTCCGCGACGACCTGGTCCGCCGCGTCATCGAGGAGGTGCCCGACGCACACCTGCACGGCGGGGCGCTCGACCCGCTCGGGGTCCACCGGCTGCCCGGCAACGCGCACCTCGGGTTCCCGGGCTGCGAGGGCGACTCGCTGCTGATGCTGCTCGACGCCCGCGGCATCGAGTGCTCCACCGGCTCGGCCTGCTCGGCCGGCGTCCCGCAGCCGTCCCACGTCCTGCTGGCCATGGGCTGCGACGAGGTGCAGGCGCGCCACTCGCTGCGGTTCTCCCTCGGTCACACCAGCACGCCCGCCGACGTGGATGCGGTGGTCGAGGCGATCGGCCCCGCGGTCGAGCGCGCGCGGGCGGTCCGGGCTCGGTGACCCGGTTGAAGGTCCTCGCCGCGATGTCCGGCGGCGTGGACTCCGCAGTCGCCGCCGCCCGCGCCGCCGAGGCCGGGCACGACGTCACCGGGATCCACCTCGCCCTCTCGCGCAACCCGGCGTCGTACCGCTCGGGTGCGCGCGGCTGCTGCACGATCGAGGACGCCAACGACGCGCGCCGCGCCGCCGACGTCATCGGCATCCCGTTCTACGTCTGGGACCTCTCCGACCGCTTCCACGAGGACGTGGTCGAGGACTTCATGGACGAGTACGCCGCCGGCCGGACCCCCAACCCGTGCCTGCGCTGCAACGAGAAGATCAAGTTCGCCGCGGTCCTCGACCGCGCCCTGGGTCTGGGCTTCGACGCGGTGGCCACCGGTCACTACGCGCGGCTGCGCACGGGACCCGACGGGCTCGTCGAGATGCACAGGGCGGTCGACGACGGCAAGGACCAGTCCTACGTGCTCGGCGTGCTCGACCAGGAGCAGCTCCGGCACGCGCTGTTCCCGCTCGGCGGCTCGACCAAGACCGAGGTACGGGCCGAGGCGGCCCGGCGCGGTCTGCTGGTCGCGGACAAGCCGGACAGCCACGACATCTGCTTCGTCGCGCACGGCGACACCCCCGGCTGGCTGCGCGAGAAGCTCGGCGACCGGGCGCCCAACCACGGCGGCGCGATCGTGGACGAGTCCGGCGTCCTCGTGGGGACGCACACGGGCACCTACGGGTTCACGATCGGCCAGCGCAAGGGGCTCCGGCTCGGCCATCCGGCGCCGGACGGCAAGCCGCGGTTCGTGCTCGACATCGAGCCGGCCTCGGGGACGGTCACCGTGGGCCCGCGGGAGCGGCTGGCCGTGCACCGGCTGAGCGGGATCCGGCCCCGGTGGTGCGGGGAGGCGCCGTCCCGGCTCGAGGGCACGGTCCAGCTCCGGGCGCACGGCGACGAGCACCGCGCGGTCGTCAGCGTTGCGGACGACGCGGTCGACGTCGAGCTGCTCGACCCGGCGTACGGCATCGCGCCGGGCCAGGCCGTGGTCGTCTACGACGGCAGCCGGGTGGTCGGCTCGGCGACGATCGCGAGCACGGTCCGTGCGTGATGTCGTCGGCGTCTGGCTGGGCGGGCTGGACGGCACCACCTGGTGGGAGCAGGACGCCGACGAGCCCGTCCTCGCGGCCAGCCTGATGAAGGTGCCGGTCGCGATGGCGGCGGCCTCGCTCGACCTCGACACCGAGGTCCTGGTGCACGCGGACTTCGACTCGGTCGTGCCCGGGCAGCGCTTCGAGCTCGACGAGGGTTACGACCAGGACCCCGAGACGTGGGCCGAGCTCGGCCACAGCCAGACCCTGCGCGAGCTGCGGCGCCGGTCGATCGTGCTCTCCGGCAACCTCGCCACCAACCTCGTCATGGAGCAGACCGGTGTGGCCGCGTGCACAGCGGTGATGCCGGAGGTACGCCGGATGATCAGCGACCAGCCCGCCACCGACGCGGGGATCGTCAACGCGGCCTCGGCCCGGCGGTGGGGCGCGGTGCTGTGCCGCGTGGGGTCGGAACACCAGGAGGTCGAGGACGTGATGCGGGGGCAGACCTATCGCGACGGCATCCCGCGCGGGCTGCCCGAGGGCAGCGCGATCGCCAACAAGACCGGGTGGATCGACGACCACACCCACGACATGGCGATCGTGCGGCCGCCGGACGGTATGCCGTTCGTGCTCGTGGTGCTGGCCAGGCTCAGCGGTATACCAACCGAGATGGGATACCAACGGATCGCGGAGGTCGCGCACGAGGCCTGGGAGCAGCGCCGGTGAGCGTGTCGCCGACGATCGAGCGGGTCGAGGTCGAGCGGCTCAGCCTCCCTCTGCACTCGCCGTTCGCGACCGCGCTGCGCCGCGCCACCAGCGCCGACAGCGTCGTGGTGCGGGTGACCGACAGCGACGGGCGCGTCGGGCTCGGCGAGGCGCCACAGAACTGGCAGGTGCTCGGCGCCTCCGTGGCCGGTTCGGCGGCCTGCCTGGAGGGGCCGCTGCGCGACGCCGTGCTGGGCCGGCCCGCCGACCCGTTCGAGACCTGGCCGATGGTGGACCGCGCGGTGGCCGGCAACAGCGCCGCCAAGGCCGCCCTCGACTGCGCCCTGCACGACCTGGCCGGCCCGGTGCCGCTGCGGGTCCCCACGCTGGTCACGGTCTCCGCCGGCGAGCCGGACGAGATCGCCGAGGCGGCCCGGGCGCGGGTGGCGGAGGGCTTCGGGACGCTCAAGCTCAAGGTCGGCACCGACGCCGCGACCGACGTGGCGCGGGTGCGGGCCGCGCGCGACGGAGCCGGCCCGGACGTGGCGCTGCGCGTGGACGCCAACACGGGCTGGGACTGCTTCGAGGCGGTGCGGGTCATCCGCGCGCTCGAGGACGCCGGGGTCGGCGTCGAGCTCGTCGAGCAGCCGGTGGGCCGACGCGACCTGCCCGGCCTGGCCCACGTGCGCCGGCACGTCGAGACGCCGGTCATGGCGGACGAGTCGATCTTCGACCTCGACAACCTCGTGGAGCTGGTCCGCCACGATGCGGCGGACCTGGTCAACATCAAGATCGCCAAGGCCGGCGGCCTCACGCCCGCGCTCGAGCTGGCCCGGGCGGCCCGGACCCACGGCCTCGGTGTCTCCGTGGGCTGCATGCTCGAGTCGGCGGTGGGCGTGAGCCACGCGGCCACCCTCGCCGCCCGGGCCGGGTGCGACGTGGACCCGGACCTCGACGGTGCCTGGTGGCTGGCCGAGGGAGCGGCGTACGCCGACCGGGTGTCCTACGCCGACGGCCACCTCGTCAGGATGTCGCAGTGAGGGCAGCACGAGAGGTCGCCGTCCACCGCGAGCCCGACGACGCCTCCGAGCGGGTGACCTCGCTCGCGGCGGGCGAGGAGGTCTTCGTCGTCGAGACGCAGGGGGAGTGGACCCTCGTCCTGGCACCGGACCAGCCGACCCACCTCGACCCGGCGGGCTACCCGGGCTGGGTCCGCACCGACGCGCTCGCCGAGGCCGACCCGCTGGCCGTCGCACGCGGCTTCGTCGGGACGCCGTACGTCTGGGGCGGGCTCGGCCGCGACGGCATCGACTGCTCCGGGCTGGTGCACGTGTCCTTCCGCGCCTTCGGCGTGCGGGTGCCGCGCGACGCCGCCGACCAGGCCGCGGCCGCGGTGCCGGTCGATGACCCACGCCCCGGCGACCTGTGGTTCTTCGGGCGGCCCGGCGAGCCGGTCAGCCACGTCGGGTTCGTCACCGAGGTCGGCCTGCTGCACGCGACACCGGGAGTGGGTGTGGTCGAGCAGCCGATGCCCGAGGAGCGGCGGGCGACCCTGCTCGGTGCGGGACGGCTGGCATGACGCTGGCCTCCGGCGTCGGCTCGCACCCAGGGGAGGACCAGCAGGCCTTCGACGAGGCCGTGAAGCTCGTCCTGGGGGAGCTGCCCGACCTGCCCTACCTCCCCGAGGTCCCGGGCCGTGGCGCGACCGCCACCCTCACCGGCCGCGCGCTCGCGGTCGTGGCCGAGCTCGCCGCCGACCTGCAGCCGGCCGGCTGGCGGCTCACCGGCAGTGGGGGTACGCCCGGCGTCGACCAGCGCAGGGCCCGCAGCCTCCTCGCCCAGGACCTCGACGGGCTGGAGGAGCAGGCACAGGACCACGCCGGGGCGTTCAAGGTCCAGGTCGCCGGCCCGTGGACGCTCGCCGCCACCGTCGAGCGGCCGCGGGGCGACAAGGTGCTGGCCGACTTCGGCGCCCGCCGGGAGCTGGCCCAGGCGCTCGCCGAGGGGCTGACCTCGCATGTCGCCGACGTACGCCGCCGGCTGCCGGGCGTCGGCCGGCTGGTGGTCCAGGTCGACGAGCCGGCGCTGCCCGCCGTGCTCGCGGGCAGCGTGCCGACCGCGTCGGGCTTCAGCCGGCACCGCTCGGTCGAGCTGCCCGAGGCGTCGCAGGCGCTGGGCTGGGTGCTCGACGCGGTGACGGAGGCGGGCGCGGAGCCCTGGGTGCACTCGTGCGCGCGGGAGACCCCGCTCGACGTGCTCCGCGGCGCGGGTGCCGCCGGCCTGTCCGTCGACCACGCGCAGCTCTCCGCCCACGACCTCGACGAGACCGCCTCGGCGCTCGAGGCGGGGCAGACCGTGGCGCTCGGCGTCGTCCCTCCCACGGACCGGGAGAACCGTCCCACCGACGGCCAGGTCACCGAGGGCGTGCTGCGCTGGCTCGAGATGCTCGGGCTCGACCCCGAGCAGGTCGGCGAGCACCTCGTGCTGACTCCTGCGTGCGGGCTGGCCGGGGCGACCCCCGCGTGGGCGCGGAGCATGCTCGAGGTGGTCCGCAAGGCGGCCGCCCAGATCGGCTCCTAGGGGGCCCCGCCCGGGCCTACTGTTCGGCCGTGAGCTTCACGGTCCTCGCCGTCATCTGCCTCGTCGGGCTGGTCGGGCCGTTGCTCGCGCTGCCGAGGCAGTGGCACCTGCCGGTCGTGCTCGGTGAGCTCATGGCCGGCGTGGTGCTGGGCCGGACCGGCCTCGGCTTCCTCGACCCCGGCGACGAGACGTTCGGCTTCCTCGCCGACGTCGGCTTCGCGCTGGTGATGTTCGTGGCCGGGACCCACGTACCGGTCCGCGACCGGCGGCTGCACCCGGCCCTGGGAGTCGGGGTGACGCGGGCCGTCGCGGTCGGCGTCGCCGCGGTCGCGCTCGGGTACGCCGTGGCCGCGCTGGTCGGCACGCCCCACGCGCCGCTGTACGCCGTGCTCATGGCGTCGTCGTCGGCAGCGGTGATCCTGCCGGTCAAGGACTCGGTCGGACTGGGCGGTGAGGAGGTGCTGCGGCTGCTGCCGCAGGTGGCGATCGCGGACGCGGCGTGCATCGTGCTGCTGCCCCTGGCGATCGACCCCGGCCATGCCGTCCGGGCCGCGCTCGGGGCGCTGGCCGTGATCGGCTGCGGCGTTGCGGCGTACGTCGCGTTCGCCTGGGTGGAGCGCTCCGGCTGGCGGGAGCGGGTGCACGACGTGTCGGAGGAGAGGTCGTTCGCCGTCGAGCTGCGGGTGAGCCTCACCGTGCTGTTCGCGCTCGCGGCGCTGGCGGTGGCGCTGCACGTCTCGATCATGCTGGCCGGATTCGCGCTCGGCCTCGCGGTCTCGGCGGTGGGCGAGCCCAGGCGGGTGGCTCGGCAGCTCTTCGCGGTGACCGAGGGCTTCTTCGGACCGCTCTTCTTCGTCTGGCTCGGCGCGTCGCTCCAGGTCCGGGAGCTAGCGAGCCACCCGGGGATGATCGGTCTCGGCCTGTGCCTCGGTGCCGGCGCCACGGCGGCCCACCTGGTCGCCCGGCTCCTCGGCGAACCCGTCCCGCTGGCCATGCTGGCCACCGCCCAGCTCGGCGTGCCCGTGGCGGCCGCAACCATCGGGGAACAGTTGGGGCTGCTCCGGCCCGGTGAGGCGTCCGCCCTGGTCCTCGGGGCGCTGGTCACACTGGCCGTGGCGGTGTCGGGCGGCAGCCTGGCCGTCCGCGCCGGGCTGGTCGAGGCGCCGTCGCCGGCGGGGGAGGAGATGGCGTGAGCCGAAGCGGTCCTGGCCTGCTGACTCGGGGGGCTCACCTGTCGGGGTGAGCGTGCGCGCGTCCCGGTCACGGGTACCGCATCGCCATGGCTGACCTGACTGCCGACCTGACCGACAAGACCGTGGCGATCATCGCGGTCGACTTCGTCGAGGACGCCGAGCTCACCACGCCGCGAGACGCGCTGCGCGAGATGGGCGCCGCTGTCCAGGTCTTCTCGCCGGACGGCAGTCCGATCCAGGCGGCGGAGGGCGACACCGAGCCGACCCGCAAGATCGAGGTCCACGGCACCTTCGGTGACGTCGACGTGGACCAGATCGACGCGCTCGTCGTGCCCGGCGGCACCGTCAACGCCGACAAGCTCCGTGTCGACCCCACCGCCCAGGCCCTGGTCCGGCAGGTGGCCGGGGCCGGCAAGCCGCTCGCGGTGATCTGCCACGGGCCGTGGCTGCTGGTCTCGGCGGGGCTGGTCGAGGGCCGCCGGCTGACCAGCTACCCCTCCCTGGCCCCGGACATCGAGAACGCCGGAGGCAGCTGGGTCGACGAGGCGGTCGTGATCGACCAGAACCTCATCACCAGCCGCAACCCCGGCGACCTCGATGCGTTCGTCGGCGCCCTGGCGGACGCCCTCTCGGACTAGTCCCGCCTAGACGGCGACCCCTTCGGGCGCCGCGTCGGTGGCCATCTCCTCGTGCTTGACGTTGAGGAAGATCCACACGATCGCCGAGGCCGCCCACATCATGAAGGCGCCGACGAGGAAGGCCTGGGTGGCGCCGAAGGAGAACGACGCGACGTAGGCCTGCTGCTGCAGCGCAGCCTGGTCGACCCCGGCCAGCTGACCACCGAGGCCCTGCAGGGAGCCGGTGATCGTGGCCATGTGGCTGGTCGTGAAGTGCGCAGCCACCGTGGACAGGATCGCCAGGCCCAGCGCACCGCCGACCTGCTGCATGGTGTTCAGCACACCCGAGCCGGCGCCGGCGTCCTGCTGGCGCACGTGGTGCACGGCCGCCATCATCATCGTCACGAAGGTGAGCCCCATCGCGAAGGACATGAGCGTGATCCAGGGCGCGAGGTCGGTCCAGTAGGTGACGGTGTGGCCGAGGTTGTCCCCGCCCGTCGCGGCGTTCAGGACGTCGTTGGCGCCGGTGGCGGCGTCGAGGCGGCTGAACATGTACAGCGAGAAGCCGCCCAGCAGCGTGCCGGTGCCCGCGATCCACCGCGGGTCCACCATGCTCAGGAGCTTCGAGGCGAGGGTCGCGCCGAAGACCATGCCGAAGCAGAACGGCAGGAACGCGAAGCCGGCCTGCAGCGGGCTGTAGCCCATGACGTTCTGGACGTAGAGCGAGAGGAAGAAGAACATCGCGAACATCGCGGCCGGGGTGATCATCATGGCCACGAACGCCGTCGCGCGGGTGCGGTTGGCGAAGATGCTCAGCGGCAGGATCGGGTGCTTGGTGCGCATCTCCAGCAGCACGAAGGACGCGAGGCTCACCACGCCGAGGACCATGCCGGCAATGGCCAGCGGGTCGCCCCAGCCGTGAGGCTGGCCGGCGGCGTCCAGGGTGCCGGTCCGGGTGATGCCGAAGACCAGTGCCAGGAGGCCGAAGGTGCCGATCACGGCACCCGGAATGTCGAGCTCACCGGCGTGGTGCTCGGAGTCAGGCAGCAGCCGGGGCGCGAAGTACGCCGCCGCGAGCCCGATCGGCACGTTGATCAGGAAGGTCAGCCGCCAGCCCCAGTTGGGGTCGATGCCGGTGAGCCAGCCACCGAGGATCAGCCCGATGGCGGCGCCGACGCCGGACATCATCGCGAAGACCGAGAACGCGCGGTTGCGAAGCGGGCCCGCCGGGAACGTCGTCGTGATCAGGGCCAGCGCGGTGGGCGAGGCCATCGCGGCACCGAGACCCTGCAGGCCTCGCGAGCCGAGCAGCATGGCTTCGTTCTGGGCCAGACCGCCGATGGCGGAGGCGACCGCGAACAGGGTCACACCGGCCATGAACACGCGGCGGCGCCCGTAGAGGTCACCGAGGCGGCCACCCAGCAGCAGGAAGCCGCCGAAGGCCAGCGCGTAGCCGGTGACGATCCACGACAGGTTGGTGCTGTCGATGTCGAGGTCCTTGCCGATGTAGGGCAGAGCGATGTTGGCGATGGTGCTGTCGAGCACCACCATCAGCTGGGCCACACAGATCAGCACCAAGGCCCAGGTCGCGTGCGAAGGAGCCTTGATGGCGCTCTCGCCGGCGACCACGTCGGGCCGTTCGGTCAGTTCGGTCATGGGAGTGCTGTCTCTCTCTAGGGATGGGAGGGAACGTTCAGCGGACGGTCGGATGCGAGACGCCAGCGGCCGGCAGGATGATCTGGTCGATGACGTTCTCGATGAGCGCCTTGGTGGGGCGCTCGCCGACGAGGAAGAAGCGATGCAGCACGATCCCGGCCAGCGCCGGGGCGAGCAGCTCGATGTCGACGTCCGCACGGATCTCGCCGCGCTCCTTGGCGCGCTCGAAGAGCGCCTTGGAGCCGGCCAGCTTGGGGGCGAGCACCTGGGTGCGGAACGCCTCGGCGAACTCGGCGTCGCGGGTGATCGCGGTGAGGATGGCGCCGAAGGCGTCGACCTCCGGCTTGTCGGTCAGCCCACCGTGGCCGCAGAAGGCGTCGATCAGGTCGCCGCGCAGGGTGCCGGTGTCGACGACCCCCTGCTCGGTGTAGTGGTGCTGCCGGTGGTCGTGCTGGAGCGCGTCGATGACCAGCTGGACCTTGCCGTTCCAGCGTCGGTAGAGCGTCGCCTTGGAGGCCTTGGCCTTCTGGGCGACCGCGTCCATCGTGAGCCGGTCGTAGCCCACCTCGGCGAGCACGGCGAGCGCCGCCTCGAGGATCTCGGCCTCACGAGGCCCCTCAACGCGGGGGCGGGAGTGGGGCTCGACCTGGGTGGACATACCTACGCTGCTCCTCGGTTGCCTGTTGTGCGCATGGATGAAACGAAACTGTTTCGTTTCATCGCGAACAGCGTGTCATGTCGGGCCATTCCGCCCCAACCGAATATTCACAACCGGTCTGGACCACCATCTGTTCCCGCCCGGGATCGGGTGTCGGAGGCCCCGGGCAGAATGTGCGCGTGAGCGACCCGAGGACGGCCACTCCTGAGGCCCGCGACGAGCACCAGAGGCTGTCGGAGGAGGTCGAGGAGGCGCGGTGGCGCTACTTCGTCCTCGACGACCCGACGCTCGACGACGCGGACTACGACCGCCGGTTGCGCCGGCTCCAGGAGCTCGAGGCCGAGTTCCCCGAGCTCCAGACCCCCGACTCGCCGACCCAGAAGGTCGGTGGCGCGGTCTCGACGGAGTTCACCGCGGTCGACCACCTGCGGCCGATGGAGAGCCTCGACAACGCGTTCTCCTACGAGGAGCTGGCCGCGTGGTACGCACGGATCGAGCGCGACGGGGTCCATCGGCCGGCCCTGCTCTGCGAGCTCAAGGTCGACGGCCTCGCGATCAACCTGCTCTACGAGGACGGCCGGCTGGTCCGTGCCCTGACCCGCGGCGACGGCCGCACCGGCGAGGACGTCACGCCCAACGTCAAGACCATCGCGGCGATCCCGCATCGTCTGACCGGCACCGCGCAGTTCCCGGTGCCGAAGCTCCTCGAGGTCCGCGGCGAGGTGTTCCTCCCGGTCGAGGCGTTCGAGCGGCTCAACGAGTCGCTGGTCGAGGCGGGCAAGCAGCAGTTCGCCAACCCGCGCAACTCCGCGGCGGGGTCGCTTCGCCAGAAGGACCCGCGGGTCACCGCCAGCCGCGCACTCGGCATGGTCTGCCACGGGATCGGGGCCCGTGAGGGGTTCGAGCCGCAGGCGCAGTCCCACGCCTACGAGGCGCTGGCGGCCTGGGGGCTGCCCACGTCGAGCCAGGTCAAGGTGCTCGACACCCTCGAGGAGGTGCAGGCCTACATCGAGAACGCCGGCGAGAACCGCCACTCGATCGTCCCCTACGAGATCGACGGCGTGGTGGTGAAGGTCGACGACGTGGCGCTGCAGCGGCGGCTCGGCTCGACCAGCCGGGCGCCGCGCTGGGCGATCGCGTTCAAGTACCCTCCCGAGGAGGTCAACGCCAGGCTGCTCGACATCCGGGTCAACGTCGGGCGCACCGGCCGGGTGACGCCGTTCGGCGTGATGGAGCCGACCAAGGTCGCGGGCTCCACGGTGGAGAACGCCACGCTCCACAACGCCCACGAGGTCAGGCGCAAGGACGTCCGACCCGGCGACACGGTGATCCTGCGCAAGGCCGGCGACGTGATCCCCGAGATCCTCGGCCCGGTGCTGGCGCTGCGCCCCGAGGGGCTCGCGGAGTGGGTGATGCCCACCGAGTGCCCGGCCTGCGGCACGCCGCTCGCCCAGCAGAAGGAGGGCGACAAGGACCTCCGCTGCCCCAACCACCAGTTCTGCCCGGCCCAGGTCCGCGAGCGGGTCTTCCACGTGGCCGGCCGAGGCGCCTTCGACATCGAGGGGCTGGGCTACGAGGCCGCCGTGGCCCTGCTCGAGGCGAAGGCGATCGACAACGAGGGCGACGTCTTCGACCTCGACGAGGCGATGCTGCTGACCGCGCCACTGTTCACCCGCGCGCCCAAGAAGGGGGAGGACGGGCCGCAGCTGTCGGCCAACGGTGAGCGGCTGCTCGCCAACCTGCGCAGCCGGATGGACGTGCCGTTGTGGCGGGTGCTGGTGGCGCTCTCGATCCGGCACGTCGGGCCGACCGCCGCCCGGGCGCTGGCCCAGGAGTTCGGCTCGATGGCGGCGATCCGCGCGGCCTCCGAGGACGAGCTCGCGGCGGCCGAGGGTGTCGGCCCCACCATCGCCGAGGCCGTCGTCGAGTGGTTCGGCGTCGACTGGCACCGCGAGATCGTCGACAAGTGGGCCGCGGCCGGGGTGTCGATGGAGGACAAGCGCGACGAGTCCGTGGCGCGCACCCTGGAGGGGCTCACCGTGGTGGTGACCGGCTCCCTGGTCGACTTCTCCCGCGACTCGGCCAAGGAGGCGATCCTGGCCCGCGGCGGCAAGGCGGCCGGCTCGGTCTCCAAGAACACCGACTACGTCGTGGCCGGCGACAACGCCGGCTCCAAGGCCGACAAGGCCGAGCAGCTCGGCGTACCGATCCTCGACGAGGCAGGCTTCAAGCGGCTGCTGGAGACCGGTTCCGCGGGCTAGCGTCTTGACCATGACCAGCCAGACCGCGGCCGCACGCGCGCGGCTCACCCCGGCCGACGTCAGCCTCGAGGAGTTCGTGGCCGTCGTCGAGCAGACCACCGACCATGCGGCCTACCCGCACGCCGACCGGGTCGAGCAGGAGGTCCTCGTCTACGACTGCGAGCGGCTCCGGGCGGCCATCGCCACCGCGGCGGGTCGTGACGACGTCTCCGCCGAGCTGGTCCGGGCCCTCACCGACGGGCCGGGCGTGGTCGTCTTCGAGGGCGCCTTCCCCGACCACGCCGTCGTCGACCGGGTGACCGCGGTCTTCGACGAGATCATCGCCGAGGAGGAGGCGAGAGGCGGCGAGCACGGCGACCACTTCGCGGTCCCGGGCGCCAACAGCCGGGTCTGGAACGCGCTGGAGAAGCTGGCCGTCCGGGCGCCGGAGGCGTTCGTCGACTACTACGCCAACGACGTGATCGCGCTGGCCTCGACGGCGTGGCTCGGCCCGGGCTACCAGGTCACCTCGCAGGTCAACGTCGTCCGCCCGGGCGGCAAGGCGCAGGAGCCGCACCGCGACTACCACCTCGGCTTCCTCGCTGACGACGTCATCGAGCGCTACCCGGCGCACGTGCACGCGCTGTCGCCGGTGCTGACGCTGCAGGGTGCGGTGGCGCACAGCGACATGCCGCTCGAGAGCGGGCCGACCCTCTACCTGCCCTACTCCCACCAGTACCTCCCCGGCTACCTCGCGTGGCGGCGCGAGGACATCAAGGCCCACTTCGCCGAGCACCACGTCCAGCTGCCGCTGCGCAAGGGCGACGCCGGCTTCTTCAACCCGGCGCTGTTCCACGGCGCCGGCACCAACGTCTCGACCGACATCCAGCGGATGGCCAACCTGCTCCAGGTCTCCTCGGCGTTCGGCCGGGCCATGGAGCAGGTGGACCGCGGACGGGTGCTGAACGCCGTCTATCCGGCGCTGCGAGCCGGCGGGCTCGGGGCGGCCGCCCTGGCCAACGCAGTGGCGGCCTCGGCGGAGGGCTATCCCTTCCCCACCAACCTCGACCTCGACCAGCCCGTCGACGGGCTCACGCCGCCCAGCCAGGCCGACCTCGTGCACCGCGCCCTGGCCGAGGGCTGGGACCCGGCCGCGCTGGGCGCGGCACTCGACGACTACACCGCGCGGCGCCGCACCTGACCGCGCCGGGCGGGCGCTGTGGTCCGCCGGATGACCAGGTTGGTCTCGATCCGCTCGACCACGCGCGGTGTGTCCGGGTCTGCAATGCGGTCCGTCAGCAGCTGCACCGCTGCGGAGCCGAAGTGGTCGACGCCCTGGCAGATGCTGGTGAGCTGGACCAGGTCGAGCCGGGCGATCTGCGAGTCGTCGTAGCCGACCACGCTGATGTCGCCGGGCACTCGGAGGCCGCTGGACTCGAAGACCCCCATCGCGCCGACCGCGACCAGGTCGTTGGCCGCCACGACGGCGGTCGGCAGCCGTGGCATCCGCATCACCTCCCGCGCCGCCTCCTGTCCGGCCTCGTGGGAGAACGCGCCGGAGATCTCGCTCGGCTCCAGGCCGAGCTCGCGCATCGCGGTGCGGTAGCCCGACGCCCGGTCGCTCGCGGAGCGGTTGGGGCCGCCGGTGATGTGCACGATGCTGCGGTGGCCGAGCTCGGTGAGATGGCCGAGCACCAGGCGCGCCGCCTGGAGCTCGTCGGTGGTCACGACGTCGACCCCCGCGAGCGCGGCGTCGCGCCCGATCAGCACCGTCGGCCAGGACGCGGTGAGGCTGCGCAGCTCCTTGGTCGTCATCAGCGGGCTGAGCAGGGCCAGCCCGGCGACCCGGTGCTCCAGCAGGGTGCGGACCAGCGCCGCCTCCTTGTCCGCCGAGCGGGTGCCGGGCGCCACCAGCAGGTCGAAGCCGGCCTTCTCGGCCGCGGCCGCGAAGGAGGAGTAGACGCCGCCGAAGTAGGGGTTGGTGACGTCGTTGATGAGGACGCCGATCGTGTGCAGCCGCTTGCTGGCCAGCGACCGGGCGTAGGCGTTGGGCCGGTAGCCGAGCTCCTCGGCGGCGCGGAGCACGCGGCGGCGGCGCTGCTCGGAGACGTTGGGGGAGTTGCGCATCACCAGGGAGACCAGGGCGCGGGAGACGCGGGCTCTCTTGGCCACGTCCTCCTGGGTCGGACCCAACGGCGTACCTCACTCGTGAGGAAATGTCAGGACTTTGTGTAACGAAGTAGTAACGGCCCCTTGTGGCCGCCGTGTGACTGGGACCACAGTACCCGATTAGCGCGCGCTAATCAGTAGCGCGCGCTAGAGCGCAAGGCGCGCGTGCGGGCAACCAGCGCCCGCGACCAAGGAGGAAGCATGAAGGCTCCGAAGTTGGGTCTCGCTGCCGCAGTCGCGGCCGCGCTCGTCCTGTCCGCATGCAGCAGCGGCCAGGACGAGGACAAGGACAGCAGCGCCAGCGGTGGTGACCACAAGGACATCAAGATCTGCATGTACACCCACGGCGACGGCGGTGGGTTCTGGTCGGTGGCCAAGAAGGGTGCGGAGCAGGCCGCCGAGGACCTCGGGGTCACCCTCGACTACCAGGAGTCCAACAACGACCCGGAGGCGCAGGCCCAGTTCATCGAGGCCGGCATCGACGGCGGCTGCGACGGCATCGCGGTCTCGGCCCCCAACCCGGACGCCATCCAGAGCGCGATGGACAAGGCCAACGACGCCGGCATCCCGCTGGTGACCATGAACTCCGGGTCCGACTCCTTCCAGGACCTCCACGCGTTCACCCACGTCGGCCAGGACGAGTTCATCGCCGGCCAGGCCGCCGGTGAGAAGTTCAAGGAGCTCGGCGCGACCAAGGTCCTGTGCCCGATCCAGGAGCCCAACAACATCGGGCTGCAGCAGCGCTGCGACGGCGCCAAGGACACCTTCGGCAACGTCGAGAACCTGCAGCTCTCCAAGGGGCTCGCCGACCTCAACCAGAGCGAGGCGGAGATCCAGGCGAAGCTCGAGGCCGACCCGACGATCGACGCGGTCTTCTCGCTGAACGCAGACATCGCCACCGGCTCGGCCATGCCCGCGGTCGACGCAGTGGGACGCGACATCACCATCGGCACCGTCGATCTCTCCGGTGACGCCGTGCAGGCGATCAAGGACGGCAAGATGGCCTTCGCCATCGACCAGCAGCAGTACGCCCAGGGCTACCTGCCCGTCGTCCTGCTCTACCTGAACAAGATCAACGGCCACGTGCTGGGCGGCGGCAAGCCCATGTACACCGGTCCCGGCTTCGTGACCCAGGACAACGCGGACCAGGTCCAGAAGCTGGCCGAGGCCGGCACCCGCTGATCCGGACCCGGGGCGGGCGGGCCGGCGACGGCCCGCCCACCCCGGACCACCCCCTGACAGGGAGGGACCCGCGTGACTGCAACCAGCACCCCCACCGCTCAACCCCAGACCGACGAGCGCCTCGCAACGACGTCATGGCTCACGCGGCTGCTCCGCCGCCCCGAGCTCGGTGCGTTGATGGGCGCCGTCGTGATCTACGTGATGTTCTCCGCCGCCGACACAACTGGAGTGTTCGCAACCATCACCGGCACCGCACGATGGACCGACTACGCGTCCGGCGTCGGAATCGTCGCCGTCCCCGTCGCCCTGCTGATGATCGCCGGCGAGTTCGACCTCAGCTCCGGCGTCATGGTCGGCACCTCCGGCCTGTTGTGCGGCGTGCTCACCACCGAGTACGGCTGGGCGATGTGGCCGGCGATCGCCGCAACCTTCGCCTTCGCAGCGGTGATCGGGCTGATCAACGGCTGGCTGGTGATGCTCACCGGGCTGCCGTCGTTCATCGTCACGCTGGCGATGTTCTTCTCGCTGCGCGGCATCAACCTCGGCGCCACCAAGTCGATCACCGGCACCGTCCGGGTGGCCGGGCTGCGTGACGTCCCGGGCTACGACTCGGCCTCGAAGATCTTCTCCTCCACGTTCTGGCACCCCTACGACTACCGGATCGCTGTCGTGTGGTGGATCGGCATCACGATCCTGGCCACTGTCGTCCTGAGCAGGACTCGGTTCGGCAACTGGATCTTCGCCGTGGGTGGCGACGCGAACGCCGCCCGCAACACCGGCGTCCCCGTCCGCCGCACCAAGATCACGCTCTTCGTGATGACCCAGCTGGCCGCGGCGCTGGTGGGGATCATCAGCCTGACTCGGCTGGCCTCGATGCAGGCGGGCCAGGGCGTGGGCCAGGAGTTCACCTACATCATCGCCGCGGTTGTCGGGGGCTGCCTGCTGACCGGCGGCTACGGCTCGCCCATCGGCGCGAGCATCGGCGCTGCGATCATCGGGATGGCGTTCATCGGCATCACCTACGCCGGCTGGAACTCCGACTGGCTGTACCTCTTCCTCGGCGTGATCCTCTTCGCCGCGGTCCTGGTCAACACCCTCATCGGCAAGCGCGCGGCAGGAGCGAGGAAGTGACGACCTTCGACGAGATCCCCGAGCCCGAGCTGCCCCCGCCGCCGGAGGACGTGACCCCTGCCCTCCAGCTGAAGAACGTCGGCAAGAGCTTCGGCAGCGTGATCGCGCTGCGCGACATCTCGCTGCACGTCGACCCGGGCACGGTCACCTGTGTGCTCGGTGACAACGGCGCGGGCAAGTCGACGCTGATCAAGATCCTCAGCGGCGTGCACCAGCCCACCGAGGGCGAGTTCTTCGTCAACGGCGAGCCGGCCTCGTTCTCCTCACCTCGAGACGCGCTCGGTGCCGGGATCGCCACCGTGTTCCAGGACCTGGCCACGGTGCCGCTGATGTCGGTGTGGCGGAACTTCTTCCTCGGCAACGAGCCGCGGGTCGGAATCGCGCCGTTCACATTCCTGGACACCCGGAAGGCCAAGAAGGTCTGCCGCGAGGAGCTGCTCGCGATGGGCATCGACATCCGCGACCTCGAGCAGCCGGTCGGCACCCTGTCCGGGGGCGAGAGGCAGGCCGTCGCGATCGCACGTGCGGTCTACTTCGGCGCCAAGGTGCTCATCCTCGACGAGCCGACCAGCGCGCTCGGGGTCCGACAGTCCGGGGTGGTGCTGAAGTACATCATCAACGCCCGGCAGGCGGGCGTCGCGGTCGTGTTCATCACCCACAACCCGCACCACGCCCACATGGTCGGCGACCGGTTCTACCTGCTCAACCGGGGCCGGATGACCAACGAGTTCGAGCGCAAGACCGTGACCCGCGAGGAGCTCGTCAAGGCGATGGCCGGTGGCGCCGAGCTGGAGGCGCTCGCGCACGAGCTCGAAGGCGCCAACGTCCGGTGACCCACTGGTGACCGCACTCTAGGAAGACATCGCGATGGAGACCCTCAAGGTCGGCGTGATCGGCGCCGGCTGGATGGGCCACGTGCACGCACGGGCCTACCAGCGACTGCCCCAGCACTGGCCGGACCTGGCGGTGCGCCCCGAGGTCGCGGCGGTGGCGGACTCCTCCGCCGCGGCCGGCGAGGCGTTCAGCCGCGCTCACGGCGCGACGGCGTACGCCGACTGGCACGACCTGCTGGCCGACCCCGACGTGGCCGCGGTCAGCGTCACCGCGCCCAACTTCCTGCACCGCGAGATCGGCGTCGCCGTCGCCGAGGCCGGCAAGCACCTCTGGATCGAGAAGCCGGTCGGGCTGACCGTGGCCGACGCGGCCGCGGTGCGAGACGCGGTCCACGCCAGCGGGGTGGTGGGCTGCGTCGGCTTCAACTACCGGCACGTGCCGGCGGTGGCGCGGGCCCGGCGGGTGGTGGAGTCGGGCGCACTCGGGGTCCCGACCCATGCGCGGGTGCAGCTGCTGACCGACTACGCCGCGCACCCGGGCAGCCCGTTGTCGTGGCGCTACGCCGTCGATCGCGGTGGTCACGGCGCGCTCGGCGACCTGGCCTCGCACGGCGTGGACCTCCTCCGCTTCGTGCTGGGCGACGTGACCGGAGTGATGGCACAGACCGCCATCCACATCCCGAAGCGGCCGGTCGCCGACTCCTCGAACCAGGCGCAGGGTCACTACGCGGTGCTCGACGTCGACGAGCCGGGGCTCAGCTTCGGGGAGGTCGAGAACGAGGACTACGTCGTCGCGATCCTGCGCATGGCCTCCGGGGTGCTCAGCGTGTGCGAGGCCGACCGCGCCGCGGTGGGGGAGCAGAACAACTACGCCTTCGAGGTGCACGGCACCAAGGGGCTGGTGCGCTGGGACTTCCGGCGCCCGGGCGAGCTGCAGGTCTCCGCCGGCGACCACTACGCTGGCCAGCCGACCAGCACCGTGTTCAGCGAGCCCGGCGACGGCGAGTACGCCGCGTTCCAGCCAGGAGCCGGGATCGCGATGGGCTACGACGACACCAAGGTGGTCGAGGCCCGCGGCTTCGTGCGGGCCATCGCCGGCGAGGCGACCGAGCTGGCCACCCTCGACGACGCGGTGGCCGCGGCCGCCGTGCTCGACGCGATGGTCGCCTCGCACGAGTCTGGAGAGTGGGTGCAGCTGTGACGCAGCAGTCGAAGACGGGCGATGCCGGGTTCACGGTCGACACCGGGCCGGAGCTGCCGGTCCGGCGCATCGGCGTGCTCGGCTGCGGCCGGATCGGCCGGATGCACGCCGGGCTGCTGGCCAGGGAGGTGCCGGGCTATGTCGTGGCCGCCGTCGCGGACGCCGTACCCGAGGCGGCGCTCGGCGTCTCCTCGGCCATCGGAGCACCGGTGCGGACGATCGAGGAGCTCCTCGCGTCCGACGACGTCGACACGGTGGCGATCTGCACCAGCACCGACACCCATGTCGACCTGGTCATCGCGGCGGCGGCGGCCGGGAAGGCGATCTTCTGCGAGAAGCCGGTCAGCCTCGACCTCGAGCAGGTCGACCGCGCGCTGGCGGCCGTCGACGCCGCCGGGGTGCCGTTCATGATCGGCTTCAACCGGCGCTTCGACCCCGGCCACAAGTCGGTCCACGACCGGGTGGCCGACGGCACGATCGGCGACCTGCACCTCCTGCGGATCACCAGCCGCGACCCCGCACCGCCTCCGCCGGAGTACGTCGCGGTCAGCGGCGGGATCTTCCTCGACATGGTCATCCACGACTTCGACATGGCCGGCTACGTCGTGCGCAGCCCGGTGAGCGAGGTGTTCGCCCGCGGTGCGGTGCGCGTCGACCCGCGGATCGGCGAGGCGGGAGACGTCGATACGGCGGTCACGGTCCTGACGCACGAGGACGGCACGCTGACCACGATCGACAACAGCCGGGAGGCGGTCTACGGCTTCGACCAGCGTGTCGAGGCGTTCGGGAGCGCCGGGATGGCGGTCTCCGACAACCCGGCCCGGCACGCCGGCTGGCACGTCGGCCGCGACGCGCGGACCGACCAGCCCCTGCCGTGGTTCTTCCTCGACCGCTACCTCGAGTCCTACCGGCAGGAGTGGGCGGCGTTCCACACCTACCTCACCGAGGGCGGACCGTCCCCGGTCGGCACCGCCGAGGCCCGGCACTGCACGGCCGTGGCGCTGGCCGCCGGCCTCTCGCTGCGCGAGGGCCGCCCCGTCCAGGTCGAGGAGGTCGGGTAGTGGTCACCGTCGCGGTCACCGGCGCCACCGGCTTCGTGGGCGGCACCGTCGCGGCGGTGCTCGCCGGCAAGGGCCACGAGGTCGTCTGCCTGGTGCGCAGCGACCCCGGCGGCGACTTCGCGTGGCCGACCCGGCTCGTCGACATGCAGGACACCGAGTCGTTGGCGCGGGGGCTCGACGGCTGCGACGCCGTCGCGCACCTGGCGATCTACAACGACTTCGTCGGCATGTACGCCGACCGCAAGCGCGCGCAGGACGGCTACGTCGGCCTGACCCGCCGGGTGGTCGACGCGGCCAACCGGACCGGCGCCCGGGTCGGGTACATCTCGACCGACTGGGTCTTCGACGGCACCGGCCACCTCGTCGACGAGGAGGAGCCACCGAACCCGGTCAACCTCTACGGGTTCCTCAAGGCGGCCTCCGAGCTGGTGGTGCTGGAGCGTGCCCAAGCCGGGTTCGTCGCGCGGGTCGGAGGTGTCCAGGGGCTGCACCAGACCCAGGACTCCGGTCCCCGCTCCCAGGACTGCGGGTTCGGCTACTTCGTCCTCGCGCTCGTCGACGCGCTGCGGGCGGGGGAGCGGTTCACGGTGTGGGAGGACCCGGCCATCAACTCGGTCGCCACGCCGATCGTCTCGCCCGAGATCGGGGCGCTGCTCGGGCTGGCGTTCGAGAAGCGGCTGGACGGCGTGCTCCACTTCGCCGGGGCAACGGCGGTGACCCGGCGCGAGCTCGCGCTCGCCAGCTGCGAGGCGTTCGACCTCGAGGCGAGCCTGCTGGACTTCGGCCCACCCCCGGACGAGGCGCGGCTGCCCGCGCCGGTGCCCCACGACACCAGCATGGCCGCCGACACGACGATGGCCCGGCTGGGCGCCGTCGCCCAGCCCATCGAGGTCCAGCTCCGGGCGCTGAGGCAGGAGCTCGAGACCGGCGTCCCGGCGCCGATCAGCTGACCGATGTCAGGGGCTGACCAGGTTGATCTCGAAGCTGTAGCGGCTGGCGGCGTAGACATGGCTCGCGAACTCCACGGTGGTGCCCTTCTCGTCGAGGGTCTCCCGCTCCATGGTGAGCACGGCCGCGCCACGGCTCTCACCGAGCTGCTTCGCCTCGGCCGTCGTCGCCGTCCGGGCGCCGACGGTCTGGGTGGCCGAGTGCAGGTGCACCCCTGCGCGCCGGAGGAGCTCGTAGAGGCCGGTGGTGGCCAGCGCGGACTCGTCGAAGGACACGACGTGGGAGGGCAGCCAGTTCGTCATCCGGGCGATCGGCAGCTCCCCGGCGCTGCGCAGCCGCTCGACGAGGACCACCGGGTCGCCCTCCTCGACCCGGAGCCGGGCCGCGATGTCCGCGCCGGCGCCGACGGTCTCGAACCGGAGCACCTCGGTCGCCGGCGCCTGGCCGGAGCTCGACAGGTCGTCGTGGAGGCTGGTCAGCTCCAGGGGCCTGCGCACCTTGGGCTGGACGACGCGGGTGCCGATGCCCCGCCGGCGCACGATCAGCCCCTGGTCGACCAGCCGCTCCATGGCGCGCCGCATCGTTGGTCGCGAGACGCCGAGCCGCTCGGCCATCACGATCTCGTTGTCGAGCAGAGCGCCCTGCGGCAGGGCGCCGTCGGCGATGGCCTGCTCGAGGTGCTGGGCGACCTGGAACCACAGCGGGATCGGGCTGCCACGGTCGATGACGAACGCGGCGAGCACGTCGTCGAGGGAGTAGCCGGGGGAGGACATGCACTCTAGTATGTCATATGATCTAATGTTAGGACAAAGTGTTGACATGAGTTGGGCTCTTTGGATTGGATCGATGTCGTGACCTCTTCCCTTCCCCTCGACCGCATCGCCGGCGCGCCCATCTCCTGGGGCCTGTGCGAGGTGCCCGGCTGGGGCTACCAGCTGACCCCTGGTCGCGTGCTGTCCGAGATGCAGGAGCTCGGGCTCGCCGCCACCGAGTTCGGCCCACCCGGGTTCCTCGACCCCGACGCCGACTCGCGGGTGGCCCAGCTGGCGTCGTACGGCCTGCACGCGGTGGGCGGCTTCCACGTCGCGGTCCTGCACGACCCGGACCACGACCCGCTGCCCGGGGTGGACGCGTTCATCGACGAGTGCCTCGCAGCCAAGGCCGGGATGGTCGTCGTGGCCGCCGGCACCGGCCAGGACGGCTATGACGCCCGCCCGGAGCTCGACGAGGCGGGCTGGCAGACCCTGCTCGGCAACCTGGACCGCATCGCCGACCATGCCCGCAGCCGTGGGGTCGAGGCCTCGCTGCACCCGCACCTGGGCACGGTGATCGAGAGCGGCGCCGAGACCCGGCGGGTCGTCGACGGCTCGCGCATCGGCCTCTGCCTCGACACCGGCCACCTGGCCGCCGCGGGCGCCGACCCGGTCGAGATCGTCCACGCCGACCCGCAGCGGGTCCGCCACGTGCACCTCAAGGACGTCCGCTCGGCGCTGGCCGCCGAGGTCGTCAGCGGCGAGACCTCGTTCGCCGAGGCGGTACGCCGCGGGATGTTCGTCCCCCTCGGCACCGGTGATGTCGACATTGCAGGCATCGTGACCACGCTCGAGGACGCCGGCTACCAGGGCTGGTACGTCCTCGAGCAGGACGTGATGCTGCCGGGCGAGCCGGAGGGCGAGGGCCCGGTGGCCGACGTACGCAAGTCTCTCGAGTTCCTGACCGGAGGTGCGGCATGACAACCGTCCAGCACTGGATCGCCGGCGAGCTGACCGACGCGGGCTCGACCCGCACCGCACCGGTCTACAACCCGGCCACCGGCCAGGTCGCGGCCGAGGTGCTGCTCGCCGACGCCGCCGACGTCGACAGGGCGGTCGACGCCGCCTGGGAGGCGTTCCCCGGCTGGTCGCAGACCTCGCTCAGCGCCCGAGCCAAGATCATGTTCGCCTTCCGCGAGCTCCTCAACGCCCACGCCCCGGAGCTCGCCGAGGTGATCACCGACCAGCACGGCAAGGTGCTCTCCGACGCGCTCGGCGAGGTGCAGCGCGGCCTCGAGGTGGTCGAGTTCGCCTGCGGCATCCCCAGCCTGCTCAAGGGCGACTACTCCGACCAGGTCTCGACCGGGGTGGACACCTTCTCCTTCCGCGAGCCACTCGGGGTCTGCGCCGGGATCACGCCGTTCAACTTCCCGGCCATGGTGCCGATGTGGATGTTCCCGGTCGCCATCGCGTGCGGCAACACCTTCGTGCTCAAGCCCAGCGAGCGGGACCCCTCGGCGTCGCTGCTGATCGCCGACCTGTGGAAACGCGCGGGGCTGCCCGACGGCGTCTTCAACGTCGTGCACGGCGACAAGGTCGCGGTGGACGCCATCCTCGACTCGCCCAGGGTGGCCGCGGTGTCGTTCGTCGGCTCCACGCCGATCGCGCGCTACATCCACGAGCGGGCGAGCGCGAACGGCAAACGGGTCCAGGCCCTCGGCGGCGCCAAGAACCACGCCATCGTGATGCCCGACGCCGACGTCGACTTCGCCGCAGACCACCTGTCCGCGGCCGCGTTCGGCTCGGCCGGGGAGCGGTGCATGGCGATCTCGGCCGCGGTCGCGGTCGGGTCGGCCGCCGACCGCGTGGTCGAGGCCGTCGCCGACCGGGCGCGGGCGGTCAAGGTCGGCTCCGGCCGCGACGCCGCGAGCGAGATGGGCCCGGTCGTGACGCGTGAGGCGCAGCAGCGGATCCTCGGCCTCATCGACAGCGGCGAGAAGCAGGGTGCCGCCATCGCCGTCGACGGCCGCGAGCTCGTCGTGCCCGGCTACGAGGACGGCTTCTTCGTCGGCCCGACCGTGATCGACAAGGTCACGGCCGAGATGGACATCTACACCCAGGAGATCTTCGGGCCGGTCCTGTCCGTCGTACGCACCGACGACGTGGACGAGGCGATCGCGCTGATCAACGCCAACCCCTACGGAAACGGGACCGCGATCTTCACCTCCTCCGGCGAGGCGGCCCGGCGGTTCCAGCGTGGGGTCGACGTCGGGATGATCGGCATCAACGTGCCGATCCCGGTGCCCATGGCGTTCTACTCCTTCGGCGGCTGGAAGGACTCGCTGTTCGGCGACAAGCACGTGCACGGACCCGAGGGCGTGAGCTTCTACACCCGCGCCAAGGTCGTGACCGCCCGCTGGCCGCACGTCGACCACGCGAGCGAGGCCAGCTTCCACTTCCCGACGTCGAAGTGACACCTTGCCGATGACTGGACCGATGACCGGGCTCGAGCTGCTCACCGTGGGCCGGGTGGGGGTGGACCTCTACCCGGAGCAGTCCGGGGTGCCGCTCAAGGACGTCGCGACGTTCGCCAAGTCCCTCGGCGGCACCGCGACCAACGTCGCCGTCGGCGCGGCGCGGCTCGGCCGCCGCACCGCCGTGCTCACCAAGGTCGGCCCCGACGGGTTCGGCGACTACGTCCGCGAGGCGCTGACCGGGTTCGGCGTGGACGCGTCCCACGTCGCCACCGCCGAGGGGCTCCAGACGCCGGTGGTGTTCTGCGAGCTCAACCCGCCGGAGGACCCCCCGCTCACCTTCTATCGCGCGCCGATCGCCCCCGACCTCACCCTCACCGGCGACGACGTCCCCTGGGACGTCGCCGCCGAGGTGCCGGTCCTGTGGGTCACCGGCACCGGGGTCAGCGTCGAGCCGGCGCGCACGACCCAGCTCGAGCTCCTGGCCCGGCGGCCGCGCCCCGAGGCCGGCTCTGGGCGCTGGACGGTGCTCGACCTCGACTGGCGGCCGATGTTCTGGCCGTCGCCGGAGGAGGCGCGGGCGGAGTACGCCGCGATGCTCGCCCACGTCACGGTCACCGTCGGCAACCGCGCCGAGGTCGAGGTGGCGGTCGGGACCAGCGACCCGCACGACGCGGCCGAGCGGCTCCTCGACCGGGGAGTCGAGCTGGCCCTGGTGAAGCTGGGCGGGGAGGGAGTGCTGGTGGCGACGCCGGACGGCGCCACCGTCGTACCACCCCACCGGGTCGAGGTGGTCAACGGGCTCGGCGCCGGAGACGCCTTCGGGGGAGCGTTGGTGCATGGCCTGCTCTCGGGCTGGGAGCCCGCGCGCTGCGCGGAGTACGCCAACGCCGCCGGCGCCCTGGTCGCGAGCCGGCTGGCCTGCGCGGACGCCATGCCGACCGCGGCCGAGGTCGACGAGCTCCTCGCCGCACGAGGAGCCACCGCATGAGCGTGCCCACCATCTCCGACGAGCAGTGGGCGGGCCTGCTCGCCACCCGCGCGGGCGACCCGGGTGCCGTCGGCAAGGCATACGCCGGCCGTCGCCGGCCCGGTCGCATCCTCAGCGACCGCGGCACCCTCTTCCTGGTGGCGGCCGACCACCCGGCGAGGGGGGCGCTGGCCTCCGGCGGCGACCCGATGGCGATGGCCGACCGGCGGTCGCTGCTGGCCCGGCTGGTGGCGGCGCTGGGCCACCCCGAGGTGGACGGCGTGCTCGGCACCCCGGACGTGGTCGAGGAGCTGCTGCTGCTCGGGGCCCTCGAGGACAAGGTGGTGATCGGCTCGATGAACCGCGGTGGCCTCGACGGGGCCACCTGGACCATGGACGACCGGTTCACCGGCTACGACGCCGCCACCATCGCCGAGTGCGGCCTCGAGGGCGGCAAGATGCTGCTGCGTATCGACGACGCCGACGGCGGCACCGCCGAGACGCTCGAGGGCTGCGCCCGCGCGGTCTCCGAGCTCGCCGCCCGCGGGCTCGTGGCGATGGTCGAGCCGCTGCCCTACCGCCGCGAGACCGACGGGTCCCTGCGGATGCTCAAGGACGTCGCCTCCCTCTCCCGGGCGGTCGCGATCGCCAGCGGGCTGGGCACGACCAGCGCCTACACCTGGCTGAAGATGCCGTCGTGCGACGACCCCGACGCGGTCTTCGCCACGACCACGCTGCCGTGCGTCGTCCTCGGCGGGGTGCCCCATCCCGATCCTGCCGAGGACCTCGCGTCCTGGGGCCGGGCGCTGACCCAGCCGGCCGTGCGCGGGCTGGTCGTCGGCCGGGCGCTGCTCTATCCGCCGGACGGCGAGGTCCACGCCGCGGTCGATGCCGCCGCGACGGTCCTGCGTGCCGCGGGGGAGCGCGGATGAGCCTGGTCCGTCCCGCCGACGGCCCGCTGGTCGTCGACATCACCCCCGAGAGCGCCGGCTGGGACTGGACCGGGCTCCGGGTGTGCAGGCTCGCCCCCGGCGCACCGACCAGGGTCGAGACCGGTGGCTCGGAGCTGTTCGTGCTGCCCCTCTCCGGCTCCCTCGACGTGACCGTCGGCGCCGACGAGCACCATCTCGACGGGCGGGAGTCGGTGTTCAGCCGGATCACCGACTTCCTCTACGTCGGCCGCGACACCTCCTTCGAGCTGCGCTCCGCGGAGGGCGCCGAGGTGGCGCTGCCGGCGTCGCGGTGCGAGGTGGCGCTGGCCCCGGCGTACGGCGCGGCGGAGGACGTCCCGGTCGAGGTCCGTGGCGCCGGGCCGGCGACCCGCCAGGTCGCCAACTTCGGCATCCCCGGGGTCTGGGACCACGCCGACAAGCTGGTGTGCTGCGAGCTGCTGACCCCCGAGGGCAACTGGTCGAGCTACCCGCCGCACAAGCACGACGCGAGCGAGCCGTGCCGGGTCGTCAACGAGGAGATCTACTACTACCGGATCCGCGGCGGGCCGGACGGCTCCAGCGGCTTCGGCTACCACACGACCTACACCGGGCCCGAGCACGATGCTGCCGGGCTGGCACCGGTCGACGAGGACCACCGGGTCCGCGACCACGACGTGGTCCTGGTGCCGCACGGCTACCACGGACCCTGCGTCGCGGCGCCCGGCTACGAGATGTACTACCTGAACGTGATGGCCGGCCCGGCCGGCCGGGAGCTGGCGTTCTGCGACGACCCGGCGCACGGCTGGGTGCGCGACACCTGGGCCGGCATGGCCACGGACCCCCGCTGCCCGATGACCTCGGCAGCGGGCCGGAGGGAGCCTTCGTGAACACTGGATCGAGCACCGTTCGACTCACCACTGCACAGGCGCTGGTGCGCTGGATGACCTCGCAGCGCTCGGAGCTGCTGGACGGCACCGAGGTCTCGCTGTTCGCGGGAGTCTTCGCGATCTTCGGCCACGGCAACGTGCTCGGCCTCGGGACCGCGCTGCACGAGGCGGGCGAGCGCCTCCCGACCTGGCGCGGCCAGAACGAGCAGGGGATGGCGCTGGCCGCGGTGGCCTACGCGCGGGCCACCGACCGCCGCCAGGTGATGGCCGCGACCTCCTCGATCGGGCCCGGGGCGCTCAACATGGTCACGGCGGCGGGCGTCGCGCACGCCAACCGGCTGCCGGTGCTGCTCCTGGCGGGTGACACCTTCGCCGGCCGGGCGCCGGACCCGGTCCTGCAGCAGGTCGAGCACTTCGGCGACCCGACCGTCACCGTCAACGACGCGTTCCGTGCGGTGACGCGCTACTTCGACCGGGTCACCAGGCCCGAGCAGCTGCTGGCCACCCTGCCCCACGTAGCCAGGGTGCTCACCGACCCGGCCGACTGCGGTCCCGTCGCGCTCGCGCTGCCGCAGGACGTGCAGGCCGAGGAGTGGGACTTCCCGGAGGCGTTCTTCGCGCCCCGGGTGCACCGGGTGCCGCGGGCGCGCCCCGACCGCGATGCGGTGCGGTCCGCGGCGGAGACGGTCCGGTCGGCCGAGCGGCCGCTGCTCGTCATCGGAGGTGGAGTGCGCTACTCCGGGGCCGCGGCCGAGGCGGTGGCGTTCGCGGAGGCGCACGGCGTACCCGTCGTCGAGACGGTCGCCGGCCGCACCCTCGTTCCGCACGACCATCGGTTGTACGGCGGCGCGCTCGGCATCGTCGGCTCCGCGTCGGCCAACACGCTGGCGGCCGAGGCCGACGTCGTGGTCGCGGTCGGGACCCGGCTGCAGGACTTCACGACGTCGTCGTGGACCGGCTTCTCCTCCGGCGTACGGCTCGTGTCGGTCAACGCGGCCCGCTTCGACGCGGTCAAGCACGGCGCCGAGGAGGTCGTGGGCGACGCGCGCGAGACGCTGGTCGAGCTCTCCTCCGCGCTGGCCGGTTGGACGGCGCCGCCCGCGTTCGCGGCTCGTGCCGCCACGGTCAAGGCGGGGTGGGACGCCGAGGTCGACCGGCTGCGCGCCGGCGTGGCGCTCGGGGTGCTGACCTACGCCCAGGTGACCGGTGCGGTCAACGACGCCTCCGGTCCCGACGACTACGTGCTGACCGCGTCCGGCGGCATGCCCGGCGAGCTCCACGGCGGCTGGCGGACCGGGAAGGTCACCCCGGGCGCGACGTCGGGCGCGACCATGGACCTCGAGTACGGCTTCTCGTGCATGGGCTACGAGATCGTCGCCCCGTGGGGCGCCGCGATGGCCAGGTCCCGCACCCACCCCGACGGCCTCGTGACCTCGATCTTCGGGGACGGCTCCTACCTCATGCTCAACTCCGAGCTCTACTCCGCGGCGTTCGCCGGGGTGCCGTTCGTCGCGGTGCTCTGCGACAACGCGGGCTTCGCGGTGATCCACCGGCTGCAGACCGGCCAGGGGGCGGAGGGGTTCAACAACCTGCTCACCGACGCGCGCGGCCCGGGTGCCGCCGCCGGGCTCACTGTCGACTTCGCCGCCCACGCCCGGTCGCTGGGCTGCCACGTCGAGACCGTCGCCGACGGTGACCTGAACGGCTTCGGTTCTGCCTACGCCGCGGCGCGAGCCGCCGCGGTCGCCGAGCAGCGGCCGGCCGTCGTGGTCTGCCGGGTCGCCGAGTCGGCGTGGACCGAGTCGGGCGCGTGGTGGGAGACCGGCACGCCGCAGTCGCTGTCCGGCCGTGCGGCGTACGAGGAGGGGAAGGCGCGCCAGGTCCGTTGGACCTGACCCTGGGCCCGGCGTGCGGCAGGCTGAGGCCATGCTCGAGCTCCGCCCCAACTGCGAGTGCTGCGACCGCGACCTGCCACCGGAGTCACCGGACGCGATGATCTGCACCTACGAGTGCACCTGGTGCCGCGACTGCGTGGACAACGTCCTGCACGGCGTCTGCCCCAACTGCGGGGGCAACCTCCAGCCCCGGCCGATCCGCCCGGCGGCACTGCTGGCCAAGGACCCCGCCTCGACCGAGCGCGTGCTTCGCGAGCACTGTCCCTAGGGGCCCGGTCCGAGTGGGCGGTGCGAGAGCAACCACTTTCCTTGTGGATGACAGTTGGTAGCCCACCGCCACCTGGGGTGGCAGGCAGAGGTCAGCCGGCGGCCAGCACCTGTTCGCGCAGGATGTCGCCGTGGCCGGCGTGCCGGGCGAGCTCCTCGACCATGTGCACGTAGATCCAGCGCAGGGTGAGCGGGCCGCGCCGGTTGTGGACGGCCAGGTCGTCGAGGTCGTACGGCGCAGCGATCTGGTCCGCCTCGGCCCAGGCTGCGCGGTAGTCGGCGAGCACCGACGCGATCGTGTCGTCGTCCTCGAGGATCCAGCTGTCGTCGGCAGCCTCGGCGATCCCGACCTCGGCCCGGGAGCGCCCCGCGAGCGAGACGTGGAACCACACCTTCTCGACGAACACGCAGTGCTTGACGATGCCCAGCAGCGTCGTCGCGGACGGCACCAGCCGGGCTCGCGCCTGCGCCTCGGTGAGCCCGTCGAGGAGCGCCACGATCTCGGTGCGGTTGTCGTGCACGAACGCCAGCAGCTGGGACCGCTCGCTCCCGATGAGGTGCTGCTCGCTGAGGTAGGGGTCAGGTGCGGCCTCGGTCACGACCGTCAAGGCTAGATGGCTGGGCCCGAGCACTGACCTCCCGGGCCGGGTTCGGGACGTGGGCGTGCATCGGCGCGTTGCTGAGGTTGCTGGAGGAGCTGGAGAGGTTCGTGGGGTAGATGTTGCTCGGTTCTGCGCTCAACACGTCGTGCCGTGCCGCGGCGTGGGTAACGGGCGCCTGTACGGTTCAACCGCAGTCAGCACGACCCCGACCACACGAACTAGGACGTGACATGAACAAGGGAGACCTCAAGGACGCGGTGGCCCAGGCCGCCGGGCTCAGTGGCGCCGACGCCGAGCGGGCGCTGGACGCGGTCCTCGACACCATCACGAAGGCCGTTGCCTCTGGTGACAAGGTCACCATCCCGGGCTTCGGCACCTTCGAGAAGCGCGAGCGCTCGGCGCGCACCGGCCGCAACCCGCAGACCGGCGCGGAGATCCAGATCGCCGCAACGAGCGTGCCCGGCTTCAAGGCCGGCGCCAAGTTCAAGTCCGCCGTCGCCGGCTGACCCAGAACTCACACCGAGCCGGGGCGCCCCCCAGGGGCGCCCCGGC
>NZ_DASUFR010000238.1:0-9765 GCF_036274455.1 Nocardioides sp.
GTTCGCCTCTCGTTCCCCGACGGCTGGCTCGAGGAGACCAACCGGCACAACCTGGGCAGCCAGCTGCGCAAGCTGGCCCGCGCTGTACGCAAGCAGCCGCCCGCCTGACCCAGCGTCGGTGCGGACCAGTCCGACGACCGCTCATCGACGGTGGCTGAGGTGCGAGGCGCCCCAGCGCCGAGCCTCGAAGCTGCGCGAGTCGGGACTGGGACCCGCCCGGGGCCGATCCTGCGGTGGCTGAGGTGCGAGGCGCCCCAGCGCCGAGCCTCGAAGTCTGGTGGGCCGGGGCTGGGACTCACCCCGGGTGTCCACCCTGAGGAGGCTTCGAGGCTCGGCCGTGACCGGCCTCACACCTCAGCCACCGTGGCGGTGCCGACCCACGTCGGTGGCTGAGGTGCGAGGCGCCCCAGCGCCGAGCCTCGAAGCCGCGCGAGCCGGGGCTGGGACCCGCCCGGGTGCCCACCCTGCGGAGACTTCGAGCCGGGGCTGGGACCCGTCCGGGTGCCCACCCTGCGGAGGTCTCGACAGGCTCGACCCGCGGCGGGCATGTCCCGGCCGAGGGCATACCTCGCCCATGGTCGCCTCCCTCAGCTGCCGCCGGCCACGAGCACGGCCAGGTCGCGCTCGGCGTAGTCGCGATGCCGCCACTCCTCGCTGACCTGCGCGCTCAGGCAGCGCCGCACTGACCACAGCCCGGCCTTCGGGTGCCCGGTGCCGACGCATCGACGCTCCTCGTCGAGCTCGGCGTCGGTCAGCTCCCCGAGCACCCGGTCCACGGTGGCGAGCCGCTCGTCGCGCAGTGCGAGCACGTCGGCCAGCTCCGCGCGTTCGTCGGCGTCGGCCAGCGCCGTGACCCTCGTCATCCCGGTGGGTGGCAGGTCGAGGTGGTGCCACGGGTCCTGCTCGCCCAGGATCCCGCGGCCGACCCACGAGTCGGTGACGAACAGCAGGTGCCGCAGGGTCTGCACGAACGACCACTCACCGTCGACGCGCACGTGCAGGAGCTCCTCGTCGAGCGTCCGCGCCGTGACGAGCGTCTGGGTCCAGCGCTGCTGCGCCTCCACCCACGCGGCCCGGAAGCCGTCGGCGTCCCCCGGGTGCGGCCCGTTCATGTCGGTATCCTCGCGCCCGGGTCTTCGCGGGGGCGGGCCGACCTGGCTAGGTCCGGGCGCCGAACGCGGCGTTGACGTCGCCGGTCCGGACGATGTCCTTGCCGAGCGGGAACAGCGAGACCGGGATCAGCTTGAAGTTGGCCAGGCCCAGGGGGATGCCGATGATCGTGAGGCAGAGCAGTGCGCCGGTGAACGCGTGCCCGATCGCCAGCCAGATGCCGGAGAAGATGAACCACAGGACGTTGCCGATGGCAGAGCCCACGCCGGCGCCCGGCTTGTCCACGACCGTGCGCCCGAACGGCCACAGCGCGAAGACCCCGATGCGGAACGACGCGATGCCGAACGGGATGCCGATGATCGTGATGCACCACAGCACTCCGGCGAGCAGGTAGCCGAGGAACATCCAGAAGCCGGCAAGGACCAGCCAGAGCAGGTTCAGTAGCAGCCGCACAGGTGCACCCTCCCACGGTGCGACCGTGGGACGGGCCCCTGGCTCAGCTCACTTCGACGGCTCGGGCGTGTTGCAGCTGACCTTCGGATTCACACCCATGTAGTTGAGCGGTCCGGCGATGATGGTCAGCGCCGTGTCGCTGGCCTTCTTGCAGTTCACGTCGCGGTTGTCGCCGAAGTAGCCCCGCTGGCCGGCGGCCACCACACCGATCACCAGCCAGATGACGATGACCGCACCGATGAGCATCCTCATGTTCCCCTCCTGGCGGAGCCGGTACCCGAGCGCAGGCCGGCTAGTCGGCCCGGACGGCCCGCACCGAGAGGAGGGTCGCGTTGAGGTCCCGCAGGCCGGCGAGCAGCCCGTGCAGCTGGGCCTGGTCGACGAAGCTCGCGGCGATGCTGGTGGTGCCGTCGCCGTTCCGGCGCAGGGCGACGTCGCCGAACCAGTCGGCCCAGCGGTCGTCCAGGTGTCCGTCGACCACGATCTCGTACGCCGTCGGCGCGGTGCCGTTCACGACGCCCACCCTGCCGCTGCCTTCGCCCGGCGGCGGGCCGGTCGGCGGATCACCCACTCGGCGACGGCCAGGTTGATGAGCCAGCCGGCACCCTTCAGGAGATCACCGCGGTGCTCTCCGGAGCCGACGAGTGCCTCGCCGATCCCCTCGGTGAAGACCTGCGTCCCGGCGGCCAGACCGATCGCGTAGGCGCGCATCATCCAGGCCCGGTGGGCCGCGACGTCGCGGCGCCGGATCGAGCTCACGCCGAGGACCACGCAGCCGGCCATCGCGGACGCGACGACGAGCCGGAGCCCGAAGAGCAGGTCGCCGGTGCCCGGCTGCGGGGGGTAGACCAGCGTTATCCAGAGCGCGGAGCCGGCTACCGCGAGCCCGGCGACGGCCAGGACCCGGCCGCTGCGGCGGTGCCAGGCCAGGTGCCGGCGCCGGAAGCGTGGAACGAACTGGAAGGCGCCCAGCAGCGCGTAGACCGCGGCGCCACCGATGTGGACGACCAGCGCCACCGGGAAGGTGCCGAACCGGTCGTCGGCCGGCAGCACCGCGGGCCCTCCGGCGAGCTGGACCAGGCGGAGCGTCCCTGCGACGAGGGGGATCGCGCTGAGGGCGACCAGAGCGGCCGGGACGGGCCAGCCGGCCCGGGTCCCGACTGCCGGGATCGCGACGGCGCCGGGGGTGGTCATGGCACGCAACGTAGGCAGCGACGTGGTCAGCGGACATCACCACGTGATGTGAGTGGGCTGGTGATCTTCTGCGGCGCTCAGCGCCGGGACAGCAGGCCGAGCTGGTGGGCCCGGCTGACCGCCGAGCGGCGGTTGTTGACGTCGAGCTTGGTGTAGATGTGCTTGGTGTGGGTCCGCACCGTGTTGAGTGACACCACCAGCTCGCGGGCGATGGCCGGGCCGTCGAGCTCGGAGGCGAGGAGGCGGAGTACGTCGAGCTCGCGGTCGCTCAGCGGGTCCAGCAAGCCGCCGTCGTGCGCCGTGGTTGGGCTGACGGGCACGGTGGTCCCGACGGCTGGCCCGGCCTCGGCGAGGAGCCGCCGCACGAACGCCGACCCCGGCCGGCGGGCCGCCAGCGCCTGCAAGGCAGGTGTCAGCGCTGCCCCGGCGTCCACGACGAACCGAACCCAGCCGTCCGCCTCACCGAGGTCGACGGCGTGCTCGAGCGCGGCCAGCGCCGCGGCCGGCTCGCCCGCCGCGGTGTGCGCCCGGCTCCGGACGACCTCGATCTCGATCACGGTGCCCAGCCGTCCACCGGCCTCCGCGGCCGCCAGGAGTCGCTCGAGCAGGCCGATCGCCCCGGCGAGGCGCTGCTCGGCGAGGAGGACCCGCGCCAGCGTGAGGTGCTCGTACTCGCGGAGGTAGGACAGCTCGTCCTCGGCGGTGAGGCCGTGCCGGCGCGCCCACCCCGCGGCCCCTGCAATGTCGCCGGAGGCGAGCAGCACCCGCGCGCGGGTGGCGTGGATGGGGTGCACCGGTGGCGAGAAGTCACCGACGTAGACCCGCTCCGCCTCGTCCAGCAGCTCGAGGGCGCCGGCGTGGTCCCGGCCGGCCGTCCGGAGCCGGGCCAGGGCGACCCGCCACCGGTAGGGGTGCTGCGGCAGCCCCGCCGACTCACCGAGCTCGTCGGCACGACGCAGGAAGCCGGCCGCCGCGTCGAGGTCGTTGCGGTGCCACGCCGCCCGGCTGAGCCCGACGAGCATGTCTGCCGTCCCGCGCATCACCGCAGGGGGTGGAGGTCCGTGCCGCTCGGCCAGCCCCAGGGCACGCTCGAGGGTGCGCTCGGCGTCGCCGAGCCGCCCCAGGGCCAGCTCGAGGTCGGCGATCGTGACTGTGCAACCCAGCACGTCGGCGATGTGCCCGGCCCGGGCGAGTCCCTCGGCCGCCGTGACGTAGCCGCGGTGTGCGGCCTCGAGGTCGCCGCCGGCCCAGTGGGCGAGACCGGCGAGAGCCGCTCCCGCCGAGGTCGTGACGTCGTCACCGTCGGCGGCCGCCTCGACGGCCCTCCGTGCATGGACGACGGTGCCGGCCAGGTCTCCGCCGACCAGGGCGAGCCCGGCCCACCACGTCTCGACGGCACCGGGCAGCCGGGCGAGCTCGTCGGTGTCGACGACCACGAGCTCGGAGGCCGGCCGGACCAGCAGCTGCTCGAGCTCGCGCAGCCGCTGGTCGACGCCGGCGAAGTGGTTGCTGGCCATCAGGGCCCCGATGAAGCCCGCGGCGAGCACCGGCCGGTCGCGGACGACGTCCTCCGGCAGGTCGTCGACCCAACGCCGGATGACACCCTCGCGGCGCTCGCGGCGCAGCCCCGGGAGCGCCAGCTCGACGAGGTCGGCCGCCCGCTCCGGGTCGCCCGCGGCCAGCGCGTGGCGCACCGCCTCCTCCGGCTGGCCCGCCTCGGCGTACCAGCGGCTGGCCCGGCCGTGCAGCTGCGGGATTGCCTCCGGCCGTTCCTGCAGCAGGCGCGCCTGGAGCATGTCGGCGAACAGGTGGTGGTAGCGGTACCAGCGCCGCTGGTCGTCCAAGGGCACCACGAAGAGGTTGCGGCGCTCCAGCGACTCGAGCATCGCCGCGCCGCCGGTCGTCGCGGTGACCGCGTCGCACAGTGGCCCGCTGAGCCGGTCCAGGACCGCGGTGTCGAGAAGGAAGTCACGGACCTCCGGCGGCTCCTCGCCGAGGACCTCCTCGACGAGGTAGTCAACGACGTAGCGGTCGTCGCCGGCGAACCCGGCGATGAACCCCGACGGGTCCGCCCGGTCCCGCAGCGAGATCGCCGCGAGCTGCAGGGAGGCGATCCAGCCCTCGGTGCGGTGACCGAGGGCGGCCACGTCGCCGGCCTCGAGGGACCGGCCGGTCGCCGCGGTGAGGAACGCGGTCGCCTCGGCGTCGGTGAAGCGCAGGTCGGCGGCGCGGACCTCCGTCAGCTCACCACGCGCCCGCAGCCGGGCGAGCGGCAGGACCGGATCCGCACGGGTGCTGATCACCAGCCGCACCTGGGGCGGCAGCCGCTCGATCAGGAACGCCATGCCGGACTGGGTGTGCGGACCCTCGGCGAGGTGGTAGTCGTCGAGCGCGAGGACCACGTCGTCGGGCAGCACGCTGAGCTCGTTGAGGACCGCGGCCAGCGCCACCTCGACGGGTTGCCCGGCTCCGAGCGCGGTCAGCCCTGCCGAGCCGGCGCCGGGCGCCGCCCGGTCCACCGCGGACAGCACGTAGGTCCAGAACGTCTCCGGCTCGCGGTCGCCGGCATCGAGGGACAGCCAGGCGACTCGGGCGCCCGTCGCCGCGGCGTGCTCGGCCAGCCAGGAGCCGACCAGCGTGGTCTTGCCGAAGCCGGCCGGGGCCGAGACCAGGGTGAGCCGGCTCCCCCGGCCCAGCTGCTCGTCGAGGCGCGGCCGCGGGACCGACCCGCCCCGGCCGTGCGGGAGGAAGAACTTGGTCTCGACCAGCGCGAGGGCCATCACGACTCCTTGGGCGTGGCTCGCGCGTGCATCCGCTCGCCGGGCCGGCCGAAGATGCTCAGGACCTCGGCAGGCCCCTCTCCGGTGCTGCCGAACCAGTGCGGCAGCCGGGTGTCGAAGTCCGCGGCCTCGCCCACCTCGAGCACCAGGTCCTGGTCGCCGAGGACGAGCCGCATCCGGCCGGCGAGCACGTAGAGCCACTCGTAGCCGTCGTGGGTGCGCGGCTCCGGAGTGGACTGGCTCGCCGGGATGATGATCTTCCACGCCTGGACCCCGCCCGGGTGCCGGGTCAGCGGCAGCACGGTGCGGCCCTTGACCCTGCGCGCCTTGAGCCGGACCCGTGGGTCGCCGACCTCCGGTGCTCCGACGAGGTCGTCCAGCGGTACCCGGTAGGCCTGGGCGAGCGGCAGCAGCAGCTCGAGGCTCGGCTTGCGCTGGCCGTTCTCCAGCCGGGACAGCGTGCTCTTCGAGATGCCGGTCCGCTCGGCCACGTCGGTCAGCGTGATCCCGCGGTGCTCGCGCACCCTGCGCAGCCGCGGACCCACCAGGTCCAGGGCGGAGGCGATCGGATCGGGCTGCGTCACGAGGTCATGGAACGTGAGATTCCCGGAAACAGCAACAGTTGTTGTCGCGAGCTCGGTCGGGCGCGACCCTCGAGCCATGAACGACTACGACGTGGTGATCATCGGCGGCGGCGCCGCAGGTCTCTCCGCTGCCCTGGTCCTGACCAGGGCCCGGCGCAAGGTCGTCGTCATCGACGCCGGCGAGCCGCGCAACGCCCCCGCCGCGCACATGCAGGGCTACCTGTCCCGCGACGGGATGTCGCCGGCGGAGCTGCTGGCGGCCGGGCGCGAGGAGGTCCGGTCCTACAGCGGTCACGTCGTCAGCGGGAGCGTCACCTCGGTCCGTCCCCGCCCGGACGCGGGGTTCGAGGTGGCGAGCGACGACGGCAGGGTCGTGGGCGCCCGGCGGGTCCTCGTCACCACCGGGCTGCGCGACGAGCTGCCGGACCTCCCCGGAGTCCGCGAGCGCTGGGGTCGCGACCTGCTGCACTGCCCCTACTGTCACGGCTACGAGGTCCGCGACCAGCGGCTGGGCGTCCTCGGCGGCACCCCCGAGGCGGTCCAGCACGCGCTGCTCGTCCGCCAGTGGGCCGACGACGTCGTGTACTTCGCCCACACCCAGACGCCCACGCCGACCGAGCGCGAGCAGCTGCTGGCCCGCGCGATCGGCGTGGTGGAGGGGCCGGTGTCCCGGCTGGTCGTCGAGGACGACACCCTGACCGGCGTCGAGCTGGCGGACGGCCGGACCGTGCGCCGGGACGCCGTGTTCGTCCGGCCCGGCTTCGTCCCCAACAGCGACCTCCTGGCCTCGCTCGGCTGCGCCACCCGCGACGACGGCTGGGTCGTCGCGGACCCGGCGGGGCGCACCAGCGTGCCGGGCGTATGGGTGGCGGGCAACGCGGCCAACCCGCGTGCCCAGGTCATCACCGCGGCGGGCGAGGGCTCCGCGGCCGCGATCGCCATCAACAACGACCTCGTCGAGGAGGACGTGCAGGACGCCGTCCGCGACTTCCGGTCCGGGCTCCCCGCCTGACCGGCCACCACCCCATCCCTAGCTCACCAAGGAGAAGCGTCATGACCGAGATCCGCACGACCCCAGTACCGCCACCGACCAAGCACCAGCTGGCCCTGATGATCTGGGTCGCTGTGTTCCCGACCCTCACCGTGCTCAACCTGGCCTTCGGCGACGCCCTCGCCGGGCTCCCGAGCGTGCTGCGGACCTTCGTGCTCGCCACCGTCGCGGTCCCGATCGTCATCTACGGCGCCATGCCCCGGCTGCACCGGCTCCGCGCCCGGCTGCTCACCCGCGCGGTTGCCTGAGACCCGCGAGGACGCCCCCGGCCCGTCGGGCCGGGGGCGTCCGTACGTCGTGGCGGCGTCCTCGAATCACCCTCCTGCTCACCACGTGTGGTGACGACCGGTCACCACGTCGCTCCATAGCTTCGCGCCACTCGGACCCGACACCCGAAAGGCATCCACCATGAACAGGTTCACCCGGACCGTCGCCATGGCGAGTGCGAGGCACCCCTGGCGCACGATTGCGAGCTGGGTTCTCGTGCTCGTCGCCGTCCTCTTCCTCGCCGCCAGCGGCGGCGGCACGTTCGCCGACGACTTCTCCGCCAAAGGCAGCCAGAGCGAGCGCGCGATGCGGCTGCTGACCGCGAGCTTCCCCGAGGCCGCCAAGGGCAAGGTGCTGGTCGTGCTCGCCGCCGACCAGGGCTCCACCCTCGACGCCCACGGTGCCCAGGTCGAGTCGGTTCTCTCCGACGTCGCCGACCAGGACCACGTCGCCTCGGTCGCCGACCCGTTCGCGGCCGGCACGGTCTCCCCGGACGGTCGGATCGCCTACGCCGAGGTGACCCTCGACGTGCCCGAGCGCCAGATGGGCAAGCCCGCCTTCACCGTCCTCTCCGACGCCGTCTCCGCCATGGGCGAGCCGGACGTCCGCGTGGAGCTGGGCGGCGACGCCGTCTTCCTCAACGCCGAGGACAGCAGCACCGGCCACGTCGGCATCGGCCTCCTGGTCGCGCTGGTCCTCCTGCTCGTCGTCTTCGGGACCCTGGTCGCCGCGATCCTCCCGATCGCGATGTCGCTGATCGCGGTCGGCGCCGGCATCGGGGGCATCACGCTCCTGGCCGGCGGGATGGACGTCTCGGCCTCCGCCATCCCGGTGGCCGGGCTGGTCGGCCTCGGCGTGGGCGTCGACTACGCGCTGTTCGTCGTCTCCCGCTACCGCGAGAACCGCACGGCGTACGCCGACAACCGCCGCGCCCTCTCCGACGCGATGACCACGTCGGGCGCCTCGGTCGTGTTCGCCGGCGGGACGGTCGTCATCGCCACCGCTGCGCTGGCCATCACCGGGCTGGGCGTGCTCACCTCCATCGGCCTCGCGACGTCGATCATGGTGTTCTCGGCGGTCGCCGCCGCGATCACGCTCCTCCCGGCGCTGCTGGCGCTCCTGGGCGACCGCATCGACAAGGGCCGCGTCGGCCGCCGGCACCGCACCGCCAAGCCGGCCGAGGACACCGCCTGGTGGCGGTTCGGCCACCGCGTCTCCGCTCGGCCCTGGCCCTACCTCGTCGGGTCACTCGTGGCCCTGCTCGCCATCGCGGCCCCGGCGTTCTCGATGCAGACCGCGTTCCCCGCGGCCGGCGACGCCCCCGCCGAGACCACCCACCGGCAGGCCTACGACCTGCTCGCCGAGGGCTTCGGCGCCGGGATCAACGGGCCGCTGATGGTCATCGCCGACCTCGGTGCGCCCGGCGTCGACGCCGACGGCATCGCCGGCGTGACCCGTGCGATCTCCGGTGTCCCCGGCATCGCCTCGGTCGGCGAGCCCGTCACCTCGCAGGACGGTGGCACCGTCGTGTTCACCGCCCTCCCGACCACTGGCCCGGCCGACCCCGACACCTCGGCCACCATCGAGCGGGTCCGCGCGGTCATCCCGGACAACGTCTACGTCTCCGGCATCACCGCGGTCACCGACGACCTCAACGCCCAGCTCAGCGACACCCTCCCCCTGTTCATCGGTGCCGTCATCGCCGTGTCGTTCCTGCTGCTGATGCTGGTGTTCCGCTCGATCGTGGTGCCGCTCAAGGCCGCGGCCATGAACCTTCTGTCCATCGGCTGCGCCTACGGCGTGATCGTCGCGGTCTTCCAGTGGGGCTGGGGCGCCGAGCTCCTCGGTCTCCAGGGCCCGACCCCGATCACCTCGGTCATCGTCGTGATCATGTTCCCGATCCTGTTCGGGCTCTCCATGGACTACGAGGTCTTCCTGCTCTCCAGGATCCGCGAGGAGTACGACCGCATCGGGGACAACACGGAGTCGGTCGCCCGCGGCCTCGCCGGCACCGGTCGGGTGGTCACCTCCGCCGCACTGATCATGGTCGCGGTCTTCGGCAGCTTCGTGGCCAGCCCGGTGCCGTCGCTGAAGATGCTCGGGCTCGGGCTCGCCACTGCGATCCTGGTCGACGCGACCGTGGTCCGGATGGTGCTCGTCCCGGCCACGATGGCCCTGCTGGGCAAGGCCAACTGGTGGCTCCCCAGCTGGCTCGACAAGGCGCTGCCGGTCGTCTCGGTCGAGGACCAGCCCCGGCAGGAGACCGACGCCGACGAGACGGCGTACGCCCCCGCCCCCTCCCTCGGCTGACCCGAGCCGGGGGGGG
>NZ_DASUFR010000239.1:0-13562 GCF_036274455.1 Nocardioides sp.
GGCCACACCCTCGACGGCCTGGGCAAGTACTACCGCCAGACCATCGAGGAGTCGGCGGCCGAGCCGGTCGACGTCGTGAAGGTGCTCAAGGACACCGGCGCCGACGTGCTCGTCTCCTACCTCCCGGTGGGCTCCGAGCAGGCCGACAAGTTCTACGCGCAGTGCGCCATCGACGCCGGCGTGGCCTTCGTCAACGCGCTGCCGGTCTTCATCGCCTCCGACCCGGAGTGGGCGAAGAAGTTCGAGGACGCAGGCGTGCCGATCGTCGGTGACGACATCAAGAGCCAGGTGGGCGCCACGATCACCCACCGCGTGATCGCCAAGCTGTTCGAAGACCGTGGTGTCGTGCTCGATCGCACGTACCAGCTCAACGTCGGCGGCAACATGGACTTCAAGAACATGCTCGAGCGCGAGCGGCTGGAGTCCAAGAAGGTCTCCAAGACCCAGGCGGTCACCTCGAACCTCAAGGGCGAGCTGGCCGGCAAGAAGTACGACCGCAACGTGCACATCGGCCCGTCCGACTACGTCGCGTGGCTCGACGACCGCAAGTGGGCCTACGTCCGCCTCGAGGGCCGCGCGTTCGGCGACGTCCCGCTCAACCTCGAGTACAAGCTCGAGGTCTGGGACTCCCCCAACTCCGCCGGCATCATCATCGACGCGATCCGCGCCGCGAAGATCGCCAAGGACCGCGGCATCGGCGGCCCGCTGATCTCCGCGTCGTCCTACCTGATGAAGTCCCCGCCGGTGCAGCTCCCCGACGAGGAGGGCCGCGCCCGCGTGGAGGCCTTCATCCGCGGCGAGGAGTGACCAGCAGCTCTTCCTGACCCGCGACCCGGTGGCTGTTCGGCCGCCGGGTCGCTGTCATTTGGCGTCGAGTGACCCGATCCGCAGGTCATCTCGGTGATCGAACCTGCAGATCGGGTCACTCGACGCACATATCCACAGGTCCCGGCACACCTGATTCCTCCACAAGCTGCCCGGGCAGTGGCCCTGGGTGCCACATCGCTGGGACCCGATCGCGCCACCGGTCACTGGACTCGTCCCACCGGTGCGCATCGACCCCGTGGGAGAGGCTGGACCCACGCGAGGGGAGTCCGCAGGTCCGACCTGGCGGCGGACATCGCCAGGTCGCTTCGTGCCGGCGGGGGTGTCGGACGACCTGGTCGAGCAGCGGATCCTCGAGTCGTTCGCCGGGGCGGGTCCGACAGCCGTCGTCACCGGATGGGCATCGTTGCGTCTGCAGGGCGGTGGCCACTTCGACGGGCTCGGGCGCGATGGGAAGACCCGGCGACCGGTACCGATCGCTATCGACGGAGGACGCGTGCGCTCCTCCGGCGGTCGCCTCGTCGTACGCCACACGGTCCCGCCGGACGAGGTGGTCGTCGTACATGGAATCGGTTGCGCGAAGGCCGAGCGCGCGTTGTTCGACGAGATGCGTCTGCGCCAGCACGACCCGCGCGAGATGGCGGTCGCAGCAGACAGCGCCTTCGCAGCACAGCTCACCTCGCACAAGAGGATGCGGCTCTACATCGCAACGCGTCGCTGGTACCGCGACAAGCGCATCGTCGCCGGCGGCCTCGACCTTGCATGCGAGGGCAGCCGGTCACCGCAGGAGGGGAGGTTGCGCATCCTCTGGGAGGTCGATGCCGGCTGGGGTCGCCCCCTCGTGAACCGGGAGGTCTACGACGAGCACGGCATCCTGGTCGGCATCCCGGACCTGCTCGACCCACGGCGGTGTGTGGCCGGCGAGTACGCCGGCGGGGACCACCGTGATCCCCAGGTGCACCAGAACGACGTGGCCCGCGCTGCGGCGTTCCGCCGGGTCGGCCTCGAGGTTGTCGAGGTCGTGGGCCGCGACCTCCGCTACCGGCCGCTGGTCATCGCCCGCATGAAGGAGGCTGAAGCTCGCGCTGCGATGCTGCCGCAGACATGGGTGCTCGGGCCGCCCCCGTCACCCACGCTCGACGAGATCCTCGACGCAAGGGACGGCAAAGGGGTGATCAGCACATGACCGTCGAGTGACCCGGGTCGCCTGCCCATCCCCGTCGAGTGACCCGGGTCGCCGCCCATCCCCGTCGAGTGACCCGATCGGCAGGTCACGAGAACTCCACGACCTGCCAAATGGGCCACTCGACGCGAAACGGCCGCACCCAGGCCTCACCGACCCCGCCACCACTCGAGCAACGCAACCTTCGCGTCCTCCTGCGACATCGGGCCGTTGTCGAGCCTGAGCTCGAGAAGGTAGCGGTAGGCCTCCCCGACCTCCCGGCCCGGCGGGATCCCGAGCAACTCCATGATCTGGTTGCCGTCCAGGTCGGGGCGGATCGCGTCGAGCTCCTCCTGCTCCTGGAGCACGGCGATGCGGGCCTCGAGCTCGTCGTAGGTCCGCCGCAGCCGCTCGGCCTTGGCGCGGTTGCGGGTGGTGCAGTCGGCGCGGGTGAGCACGTGCAGCCGGGCGAGCTGGTCGCCGGCGTCGCGCACGTAGCGGCGTACGGCGGAGTCCGTCCACTCCCCCGAGCCGTAGCCGTGGAACCGCAGGTGCAGCTCGACCAGCTTGGCGACCGCGTCGGTGGTGTCCTTGGGGAAGCGCAGCGCCTGCATCCGCTTGCGGGTGATCTTCGCCCCGACCACGTCGTGGTGGTGGAAGGTGACCGAGCCGTCGTCGAGGAAGCGCCGGGTCCGCGGCTTCCCGACGTCGTGCATCAGCGCCGCGAACCGGCTGACGAAGTCAGGCCCCCCGTCCGGCAGCCGGTCCTCGAGGTCGATCGACTGCTCGAGGACGGTGAGCGTGTGCTCGTAGACGTCCTTGTGCCGGTGGTGCTCGTCGCGCTCCAGCACGAGGGCAGGCAGCTCCGGGAGGACGTACGCCGCGAGCCCGGTCTCGACGAGCAGGCGCAGCCCCCGCGCCGGGTGCGGGGCGCTGATCAGCTTCACCAGCTCGTCCCGGACCCGTTCGGCCGAGATGATCTCGATGCGGCCGGCCATGCCGGTCATCGCCGCGACCACGTCGGGCGCGACCGTGAAGCCCAGCTGGGCGGCGAACCGCGCCGCCCGCAACATCCGCAGCGGGTCGTCGGAGAAGGAGTCCTGCGGGGTGCCCGGCGTCCGGATCAGCCCCTGGGCGAGGTCGACCACGCCGCCGTACGGGTCCTCGACGACCCGTCCGGGCACCCGCACCGCCATCGCGTTGACGGTGAAGTCGCGGCGCACCAGGTCGCCCTCGAGAGAGTCACCGAAATCCACGGCGGGCTTGCGTGAGCCGGGGTCGTAGGCCTCGGAGCGGTACGTCGTGACCTCGACGGTCCACGGTCCCTTCTGGCAGCCGATCGTGCCGAAGTCGCGGCCCATGTCCCACGTCGCCTCGCCCCAGGACTTGAGGATCCGCTCGGTGTCGTCGGGCCGCGCCGAGGTGGCGAAGTCGAGGTCGGCGTGCGGCCGCCCGAGCATGGCGTCGCGGACCGGCCCGCCGACCAGGGCGAGCTCGTGGCCGGCGTCGGCGAACAGCGTCCCGAGATCGTCGATCACCGGCGCGATCCGCGCCAGCTCCGCCTCCGCGTTGCGCTGGAGCTCGACCACGGTCAGGGTGGGCGGCTCGGGTGCGGACACGAGCATCAACTCTAGGGCGAGGGGCGCTCGGCGGTCCCGGGAGGCACAGGTCCGAGGTCTAACCTCTACACGTGCTCCGCCGGCTCCCGTTCAGTGCTGCCCTGGCGGCGCTGGCGGTCCCACTCGCGCTGGCCGGGCCCGCGCACGCCGACCCGGGCGGCGCGCCGGCCGCCGACCCGGCCACGCAGACCCAGCAGCGGAAGGCCCAGCCGGCCGACGGCTCGGGCAGCGGCTCGCGCAAGGAGGACGTGAGCCGCCGCGCCGAGCGAGCCCGAGCCAGGGACCAGGCTCCGCTGTCGGTCTCGATCGACCAGCTGTCGCCGTCGACCATCCCCGACCGGGGCATGGTCCGCGTGTCCGGCTTCGTGACCAACAACGACGTCGAGACGTGGTCGACGATCAACGTCTACGCGTTCGTCTCGGACACGCCGATGACCACCCCGGAGCAGCTGGCCGCGGCGGCGAAGCTGCCCCCGGACGCGGTGGTGGGCGGACGGATCGCCAACGAGCGGCACAAGGGCTTCATCGCCGAGCTGGCGCCCGGGGACTCCGCGCCGTACAGCATCAGCATCCCGCGCCATCTGCTGCACATCTCCACGCCCGGGGTCTACTGGTTCGGCGTCCACGCGCTGGGCGAGAGCGCGGCGGGCCGGGACCAGACCGCCGACGGCCGCGCCCGCACCTTCCTGCCCCTGGTGCCCGACGCGCGCCCGGGAGAGCAGCCCACGGCGATCGTGATCCCGCTTCGCCACGCGCTCGTCTACACCGCCGACGGCTCGCTCGACGACCTGGCCGGGTGGATCCGGGCCCTCTCCCCGGGCGGGCGGCTCCGCTCGCTGGTCGACTTCGGCGCCAGTTCGGGCTCACACACTGTCAGCTGGGCCATCGACCCGGCCCTCGTCGACGCCGTACGCCGGATCGCCGACGGCAACCCTCCGAGGTCGCTCGAGCCCAACCTCGAGGCCGGCCAGGTGCAGGGCGACGACGAGGGCGACGAGGGCGACACCACCGAGAGCCCGGGCCCGACCACCTCCCCGGCCGCGACCGAGGGGGGCTCGGCGACCGAGTCCCCCAGTGGCCAGCCGTCGGAGGGCTCGAGCAACCCGCTCGACCTCGACCAGCTCGACCCGGTGGTCCAGGCCGCCGCGAAGGCGGCCGAGACCTGGCTGGCCAGGCTCGGCGCCGCGATGCGACCGGAGGACCAGGTGCTCTCCCTGCCCTACGGCGACGTCGACGCGGCCGCCGCGGCGCTGCACGACCCGCAGTTCTACACGCGGGCGGTGGCCCGCGCGGGCACAACGCTTCCGGGGTTCGACGTCACGACGACCCCAGTACTCTCCTCGCCCAGCGGCTACCTCAACGCCCAGGGCATCGCGGCAGCCGACCCGAGCTCGACCATCCTGCTCACCGACCAGATGTTCGACGCGCCGGCGCCCGCACTGGCGCGCATCGAGGGCCACGACGCGGTGGTGACGTCGACCGGTGCCGCCTCCGGCGGTCCCGGGCCGGACGACCCGACCGCGCTGACGGCGATGCGGCAGCGGCTGCTGTCGGAGGCGGCGGTGCGCTTCCTCCGCGGCGACCACGCGCCGCTGACCATGGTGCTGCCACACGACTGGGCCCCACCCGCGGACGGCGCGACGTTCTTCGGCGGGCTCGACCCCGCCTGGCTCGACATCACCTCCGTCGACGCGGTCAGCCGGTCGGCCGCGCCGACGACGGTCGACCCGGCGACCCTGCGCTACCCGCGCTACCAGCAGGAGGCCGAGCTCGACCAGCCCAACTTCGACTCCGCCGACGCACTGATCACGAGCGGGGTCTCGCTGCAGAACCTGCTCACCCTCAACAACCTGGTCTCCGGCACCGTCACCGACCAGGCCCTCGGCAGCGCGTCGTACTCCGCCCGCACCCGGCCCATCCTCAACCGTGCCTCGACCGACCAGTCCCGGGTGTGGATCGAGTCGCGGCTGGGCAGCGTGCACGTCAGCGCGCCCCGCGCAGTGACGCTGTCGAGCTCGAGCGGCCGGTTCCAGGCGGTGATCACCAACAACCTCGACCAGCCGGTGACCGTGTCGCTGGACGCGACCGCCGACCGCAAGCTCACCATCGACGGACCCCGGCGCGTCGCGGTCCCGGCCAGCAGTCGCCAGGCGGTCCTGCTCACGGCGCACACCAACGAGAACGGCATCCACGAGGTGACCCTCGCCGTCGCCGACAAGCGCGGCACGCCGCTCGGCGCCAGCACCGCGCTGACCATCCGCTCGGCCCAGGTCAGCAACGTGATCTGGCTGTTCATCGTGGGCGGCATGGGCCTGTTCTTCGGCGCCATCGGTGTCCGGCTGTTCCGCCGGGTCCGCAGCTCTCGTCGTAGGCAGACCGAGTCCGGTGACGCCGGCGACGAGCCCGCGGCCAGCGAGCAGAAGGAGCCCGCAGGAGCCGGCAGCCGGTGACCGACCAGCCCACCGAGCAGCCCACGGGCCGGCCCACCGAGCAGCCCACGGGCCGGCCCGCGGACCCGGCGGCCGACGAGGTGGAGGAGCAGGCCAGCCTGCTCTCCAACAGCGCGGTCATGGCGGCCGGGACCACGGTGTCGCGGCTGAGCGGGTTCGTGCGCGCGGCCCTGCTGTCCTACGCGCTGGGCGCGGGCGTGCACGCCGACATCTTCACCGTGTCCAACACCTTGCCCAACGCCCTCTACATCCTGCTGGCGGGCGGCATCTTCAACGCGGTGCTCGTGCCGCAGCTGATCCGTGCGATGCGCAACGACCCCGACCGCGGCGACGCCTACACCAACCGGGTGGTCACCGCGGCCGGCACCTTCCTCGTCGTCGTCACCGTGGTGCTGGTCGTGGCCGCGCCGCTGCTCGTCCGGCTGTTCACCCACGGCTACGAAGGCGAGGTCTTCGACTCCGCGGTCGCGTTCACCCGCTACTGCCTGCCGCAGGTCTTCTTCTACGGGATGTTCGTGCTGGTCGGGCAGATCCTCAACGCCCGCGGCGTCTTCGGCCCGATGATGTGGGCGCCGATCGCCAACAACATCGTGTCGGTCGCGGTGATCCTCCTCTATCTGGGCGCCTACGGCGTCGCCGAAGGGGACGCGGTGCACGGCGGCTTCACCAGCGGCCAGGAGCTCCTGCTCGGCGTCGGTTCGACCTTGGGGATCGCGGTGCAGTTCCTCATCCTGCTGCCCTACCTGCGTCGGGCCGGCTTCCGCTACCGGCCCCGGTTCGACCTGCGCGGCACCGGCCTCGGCCACACCCTGCGCCTCGGCGTCTGGACCGTGCTGTTCGTGGTGGTCAACCAGGTCGCCTTCGTCGTCGTCCAGCGGCTGGCCACCAGCGGCGCCATCGCCTCGCCCGACGGCACCGGGGCGACGGTCTACGCCAACAGCTTCCTCGTGGTCATGGTGCCGCACTCGATCGTCACGGTCTCGCTCGCGACCGCGATGCTCCCGCGGCTCTCGGCACATGCGGCCGACCACGACCCGCACGGCCTCGCCGGCTCCCTGGCGGGCACGCTGCGGGCCGCGCTCGCGGTGATCGTGCCCTTCGTGGCACTGCTCCCGGTCATCGCTCCAGACCTGGCGCGGGTGATCTTCGCGCACGGCGCTGCGGCCGACAACGGCGTCGACGCCTACGTGCCCACCCTGTCCCTGTTCGGCGTGGGCATCCTGTTCTTCACCTTCCACTACCTGGTGCTGCGCGGCTTCTACGCGCTCGAGCTCAACCGCACCGCGTTCTTCGTGCAGTGCATCGTCGCGGGCACCAACATCGTCGCCGCGGTCACGCTGGTCGCGGCCGCCTCCGCCGCGCACACCTCGCCCGCCCTCGTCGTCGCCTACTCCACGGCGTACGCCGTGGGTGCCGCGATCTCCTACCTGATGCTGAGCCACCGGCTGGGCGGCCTGCGCAGCCGTCGGCTGCTGGTCTTCGGTGGTCGGCTGGTGGTCGCGACCGGGCTCGCGATCGGTCTCACCTTCCCCGTCGCACAGGTGCTCGACAACCTCGCCGACGACCCCGGGACCGTGGTCGCGGCGGGCAGGTTGATCAGCGTGTGCGCGGTCGACGTGCTGCTCTTCCTGGTCTTCGCGCGGCTGCTCCGGATCTCTGAGGTCAACGACGTGCTGGCCGCAGTCACACGTCGCGCCCGGGCCCGCTGAACGGGCCTACGATGGTGTCTCTCGGGGAGCACACCAGCCACAGGCGCACCCGGTCCGCGACAACCTCGGGCCGAGCGTGCGAGGGACGAGCGATCAGCGAGGAGGCAGAGGAGCGTCGGCTCAGACCCGAGCTCGCGAGGGGGTGAGGGACGCGTCTCGAAACCAGGTGCCGCACGCGACCCGGGCCGGCGACGTGCTCGCCGAGAGGTATCGGCTGGTCGACCTCCTGAGCGAGAGCGGGGGCGGCCGGTTCTGGCGCGCGCACGACCGCGTCCTCGAGCGGCACGTGGCCCTGCACGTCATCGCGGCCGACGACCCGCGCGCCGAGCTGCTCCTCGACGCGGCCCGCCGCTCGGCCACCGTGCTCGACCACCGGATCCTGCGGGTCCTGGACGCGGAGCGGATCGGCGACTTCTGCTTCGTCGTCAACGAGTGGGGGTCGGGCACCTCGCTCGACATCATGCTGACCAGCAACGGACCGCTGTCGCCGCGGCGCGGCGCCTGGCTGGTGAGCGAGGTCGCGGACTCCATCGCGGTGGCGCACGCGCACGGCGTCGCCCACGGGCTCCTCTCACCCGAGAACGTCCTCCTCGACAACGCCGGCTCGGTTCGCATCATCGGCTTCTGCGTGGATGCCGCCCTGCACGGCCTTCCCCCCGGCGACCCCCATCACGACGTGGTCGACCTCGCCGGGCTGCTGCACGCGACATTGACCGGGCGGTGGGCCGGGGTCTCCCAGTCGGCCGTGCCCCGGGCGCCGGAGGCGCACGGCCGGGTGTTGCGGCCGCGGCAGGTGCGAGCCGGCGTACCCCGCGGTCTCGACGACCTCTGCGACGAGCTGCTGAACCCGCGCGGCCAGCGGGCGCGCGAGGTGCGCGACCTCGGGAGCGCTCGAGGCATCCACCGCTACCTCGCCGAGTTCGTCGGCGACACCAGCGGGCTCGGCGAGGCGATCGCGGCCGGTCTCCCGGACAAGCAGGACACCGTGACGCTGCCCGCCGTGCCGGAGATCCTGGCCCAGCCGCACCCCGACGACTGGGTGCCTCCGCCCGAGCCCGGGACTGACAAGGCGCCCGACGAGTCGGAGCTGGACCGCGAGCCGGACGAGCCGGACGGTGAGCCCGGGTCGATCGCCGAGATCCCCACCGAGGCCGGCCTGCCGATCTTCGACGACGACAACGACGAGGTCTCGTGGCTGCGCGCCCGCAACGAGCCCGCGCCGCCGCCTCCGCCGTTCGAGGAGCCGCCCGAGCGCCCGTTGTTCGCCGCCGACGAGCGCAAGCCGAGGTACGGACGGCTCGACGAGGGCCCGGTGGTGGGGCCGGCGGACGAGTACTGGCCCTACGACCACGGCTGGTCCAGCAGCGGCGGGCTGCCGGCGGTCGACGTGCTCTCCGACACCCGGGAGCAGGTGCCGGGACGGAGCTGGCTGCGGCTGGCCATGCTGGTGGCGGTCGGCCTGGTGCTGGTCGTCGCCGTTGCGATCGCCTTCAACCTCGGCCGTGGGAAGACCCCTCTCGGCACCGAGCCCGACCACGGCGAGACGGCCTCCGGCTCCCCGTCGGCGAGCACCGAACCCACCGCCCCGCCGACCCCGTTCACGGGACTGGTCGCCAGCGACTTCGACCCCCAGGGCGACGGCGAGGAGAACGGCGAGGACGCGGCGGCGGCGGTCGACGGCGACCCCGCCACGTCGTGGACCACGCTCACCTACAAGCAACAGCTCGGCCCCACCGGCCTCAAGCGCGGGGTCGGCCTGGTGGTCGACCTCGGCCAGAGCCGCGCCGTGCGCCGCGTCGAGCTACGGTTCGTCGGCCAGCCGACGAACGCCTCGCTCTACCTGACCGACGACGTGCCCGGCAACCCGGAGGCGCTGACCCCGGTCGGCAAGCTCGGCGCCGCCGGTACGTCGGCCGGCCTCGACCTCGACGACGCGCCCAGCGGCCGCTACCTCACCATCTGGCTCACCTCCCTTCCGCCCGTCCCGGGCGGCTTCAAGGGTGGCCTGGCCGAGGTGGTCGTGAGCGGCAGCTGATGCCTACCTCGGACCAGCGTGACCTTCTTCGTCGCGGAGCTCCCACCCAGCTGTACGGTGACGGTCGCCCGGGTCGGGCCCGCCCGGTCCAGCTTCGCCAGCTTCTTGCGCGAGATCTTCACCTTGACCTCGGCGGTGCCGTCGGCGGCGGAGCGGAACGACATCGAGGCCGGCCGGCCGAGCCCGGTAACGAGCCCGGTAAGTAGTCCCAGGCGAGTCCTGTGGAGCTCGCGGCCGCGGCAGGGGCGGGCACTGCCGGTGCGGCGACGAGCACGGCGACCGGGGCCAAGCGCGACGTGGCACCCACGCAGGCAGCGTCTCAGGTCACGACCCCCTGGGAAGACCGTCAGCCGGGAGCGCCCGGCTGTCGTCGATCCCCCGACGAATGGGATTCTTGGTCCGTGGTGGTCGCATGAACCCTCCCGCTGCTGACGCGGAGCTCACCGACCACGAGCTGCTGCAGGCGCACGTCGCAGGGGACCCCGACGCGTTCGCAACCCTGTTCCGGCGGCACCGCGACCGGTTGTGGGCGGTCGCACTGCGCACGATGGGCAACCCCGAGGACGCCGCGGACGGACTGCAGGACGGCATGATCGCGGCGTACCGGCGGGCCGGCTCGTTCCGCGGCGAGGCCGCGGTCACCACCTGGCTGCACCGGGTGGTCGTCAACGCCTGCCTCGACCGGATCCGGGCCGCGAAGGTACGCCGGGCCGACCCCCTGCCGGAGGATCTCGACGACATGGCCGACCGCGGATCCCTGGTCACGTCGACCGCGGGGGCTGCGGACCCCGCCGACCTCGCCGTGGTCGAGGAGCGGCGCCGCCTGGTGCTGGCCGCGCTCGACCTGCTCCCGGCGGAGCAGCGTGCCGCGCTGGTCCTGGTCGACATGGAGGGCTACCCCGTCGCCGAGGTGGCCGAGATGCTCGACTGCGCGGTCGGCACCGTGAAGTCGCGCTGCTCGCGCGGCCGCAGCCGACTGGCCGTCCTCCTGGGGGTGCTCAAGCCCGGCGGTGACCCGGGCCACGCGCCGCCGGGGAACCCCGACCCGCTCCCGTCCGTCCGAACCACGGAGGCGTCCCGCGCCCCGCCCGAGCCCGGCTGATCCCGTCCCAGCCGCCACACCGAACCTCGATGCCCGAGAGGAGGCGATCGTCGTTTCATGACCGACCAGCCCGACGCGCTGCCCGAGCTGACCCCCCATCAGGAGGCGGACGTCCGCCGACGCCTCGCCGAGGCGCGCCACGACGAGCCGATCCCGGCCGAGGTGGCCGCGCGGCTCGACCGGGTGCTGGCCGGCTTGAGCCGTGACGATCCCGGGTCGACCGGCGGTGCGCCGGTCATCGACCTGGCCGCCCGACGCCGCCGGCGCAACGCCGCAGCCGTCCTGGCCGGTGCCGCGGCGGTGATAGTGGCCGGCTTCGCCATCGGCCAGGTCGTCGACGTCGGGAGCGGCTCCGACGACGCCTCGTCGAGCAGCGCCGCCGACCGGGCCACGGCGTCCAACGACTCCGCCGGCGGAGTCGGTCTGCAGGGCGAGAGCGCCGAACCCTCGGCGCCCGTCCCGTCGCCGGCCGAGGCCCAGGCCTTCTTGCGGCTCAGGTCGGCGCACCTCGAGCGCGACCTCGCCAGCCAGCTGGGCAAGCCGCAGGGTGACGCGAGCGCGGTGCGGTCCCCCACTGAGGAGTCCTACGCGGCGCTGGGGTGCTCAACGCCGGTCCCGGCGAACAAGTACGCGCCGGACGAGCTCTACCCGGCGCTGTTCGACGGGCGGCCGGCCGTGGTCGTCCTGGCTCCGCCGGCCGCGGGTGAGCAGCGCGCCGACGTGCTCTCATGCGACACAGCAGCCACCCTGGCCACAGCCACCATCCCGGCTCGCTGACAGCCCCTCACCCACGCGGCGCGGGCGCTGGAGAGGGAATCTTCCTCCCCTACGATCGGTTGAAGCAGTAGCAACCCATCGAGGAGATTGGCGCTCCATGTCAGAGCCCCGCAACGTGATCATCATCGGCTCCGGCCCGACCGGCTACACCGCTGCGGTGTACGCCGCCCGGGCGAGCCTGCACCCGCTCGTCTTCGAGGGCTCGGTGACAGCCGGGGGCGCGCTGATGAACACCACCGAGGTCGAGAACTTCCCCGGCTTCCGCGACGGCATCATGGGCCCCGAGCTGATGGACAACATGCGCGCCCAGGCCGAGCGCTTCGGCGCCGAGCTGGTCGCCGACGACGTCACAGCCGTCGACCTGACCGGACCGGTGAAGCTCGTGACCGACGGGGCCGGCACCGTCCACAAGGCCCGCGCGGTGATCCTGGCGATGGGCTCGGGCTACCGCAAGCTCGGCATCCCCGACGAGGACCGGCTCTCCGGCCACGGCGTGAGCTGGTGCGCGACCTGCGACGGCTTCTTCTTCCGCGAGCAGCACATCGCGGTCGTCGGCGGCGGCGACTCCGCGGTCGAGGAGGCCACCTTCCTGTCCCGGTTCGCCTCCAAGGTCACGATGATCCACCGCCGTGGCGAGCTGCGCGCCTCGAAGATCATGCAGGAGCGCGCCTTCGCCGACCCGAAGATCGAGTTCGCCTGGAACTCCGCGGTCGAGGCGATCCACGGCGACGACAAGCTGACCGGGCTGACCCTGGTCGACACCGAGACCGGCGAGAAGCGCGAGCTCGACGCGACCGGCCTGTTCATCGCGATCGGCCACGACCCGCGCAGCGAGCTGCTGCCCGGGCAGGTCGACCTCGACGAGAACGGCTACGTGCTGGTCGAGCAGCCGTCCACCCGCACCAACCTGCACGGCGTCTTCGCCTGCGGCGACCTGGTCGACCACCACTACCGGCAGGCCATCACCGCCGCCGGCAGCGGGTGCGCCGCTGCGCTCGACGCCGAGCGCTACCTGGCCGCCCTCGACCACGCCGCCTCCACGGCGGGCTCCGCGGTCGAGACCGAGCAGGAGGCAGAGCTGGCCGGCGAGCTCGTCACCGAGCAGGTCCAGACGGCCGGCGCCTGACCGGCCGGGAAGAAATCGTCGGTGCCGTGCTGTTGACTAAGGCAGCCTGGCTCGACCCGTTGCACCCAGTTCGACAACACCCAGCACGACCGCCCAGACCGATCGCACTAGAGGAGGCCCCGTGGCCGAGATGCAAGCAGTGACCGACGCGGACTTCGAGACCGAGGTCCTCAAGTCCGACAAGCCCGTCCTCGTCGACTTCTGGGCCGAGTGGTGCGGTCCGTGCCGCCAGGTCGCCCCGATCCTCGCCGAGATCAACGCCGAGCACGGCGACAAGATCACGTTCGTGAAGATGAACGTCGACGAGAACCCGGTCACGCCGGCCACCTACCGGGTCACCGGCATCCCGACGCTCAACGTCTACCAGAACGGCGAGGTCGTCCGGCAGATCGTCGGCGCCAAGCCGAAGGCCGCGCTGCTCAACGAGCTCAGCGAGTTCATCGCCTGACGACTGCGACGCCCTGCGACGCCCTGCGTCACCCTGCGTCATCCTGGGCCCCCGTCGCTCCGCGACGGGGGCTCGGCACATTTTCGGCGCGTCGGCAAGGATTGACTTTCCCGGCCCGGCTGTTTTCAGTAGGTGTCCTCGGGGTACGACGCTCCGAGGCGACGCGCCCCGTGAACGGGAGGAGTCAGCGTGTCCGAGCCCCGTCCGAACGCCCCGACCCAGATCGCCTCGGCCCCCTCCTCGGGACCCAGCACCCAGACCTCTGCCGCCCCGGTCTACCGTCGCGGCGACCGCGGCCCCGCGGTGACG
>NZ_DASUFR010000240.1:0-8119 GCF_036274455.1 Nocardioides sp.
CGCCGGGCGCTCCCCCGACCGTCCTAGGCTGAGCAGGTGCCGGAGCACGACATCACCCCGCAGCAGGTACGCCGCGCCCTGGCGCGTGCGGAACGCGGTGCCGCACTCGACGTCGACGAGGCCACCGCCCTCCTTGCTGCCACCGGCGAACAGCTGGACGCTCTCTGCGCGATCGCCGCGCGGGTCCGCGACGCCGGCCTGGTCGCAGCCGGAAGGCCCGGCGTCACGACGTACTCGCCCAAGGTCTTCATCCCGGTCACCCGGCTCTGCCGCGACCGGTGCCACTACTGCACCTTCGTCGAGACCCCGGCCCAGGGGTGGCGCGCGGGCCGGGCGGCGTACCTCTCCCCCGACGAGATCCTCGAGATCGCCCGCCAGGGCGCCGAGCTCGGCTGCCTCGAGGCGCTGTTCACGCTCGGCGACCGGCCCGAGGAGCGCTGGCCGGAGGCTCGGCAGTGGCTGGACGAGCGGGGCTATGACTCCACACTCGCCTACGTCCGCGCGATGGCGGTGCAGGTGCTGGAGGAGACCGGGCTGTTGCCGCACCTCAACCCGGGGGTGATGTCCTGGGAGGAGCTGAACCGGCTCAAGCCGGTGGCGCCGTCGATGGGGATGATGCTCGAGACGACCTCGCGGCGGCTCTTCGAGACCAGGGGCGAGGCACACCACGGCTCCCCCGACAAGGACCCCGCGGTCCGGCTCCGGGTGCTCGAGGACGCGGGCCGGCTCTCGATCCCGTTCACCACCGGGCTGCTCGTCGGGATCGGCGAGACGCTGACCGAGCGCGCCGAGACGATCCTGGCACTGCGCGCCACCTCCCGCGCCTACGGCGCGGTCCAGGAGGTGATCGTCCAGAACTTCCGGGCCAAGCCCGAGACCGCGATGCGGCACGCCGACGACCTCGGCCTGGACGAGTACCGCGCGGCGATCGCCGTCACCCGGCTCCTGCTCGGCCCGAAGGCGCGGGTCCAGGCCCCGCCCAACCTGGTCGACCACTCCGAGGGCGCGCAGGAGTGCAGCGCGCTGCTGGACGCGGGCGTCGACGACTGGGGCGGGGTCTCCCCGCTCACCCCGGACCACGTGAACCCCGAGCGGCCGTGGCCCTCGCTGGAGCGGCTCCGGGCGATCACCGCCGACTGCGGCTTCGAGCTCAGGGCGCGGCTGACCGTGCACCCGGAGTATGTCCTGCGCGGCGAGCCCTGGCTGGACCCGCGGATCTCCGCGCACGTGGCCGCGCTGGCGAGGGACGACGGGCTGGCGCGCCCCGGCGTACGCCCGGTCGGCCTGCCGTGGCAGGAGCCGGACGGCGGCTTCGCGAGCGTGGGCCGGACCGACCTGTTCGAGGCGGTCGACACCGAAGGCCGCAGCAAGGACCGCCGCTCGGACTTCTCCGAGGTCTACGGCGACTGGGATGCCGTCCGTGCCGCCGCGTCCGGGATAGTCCCAGACCTTTCCAACACCGATGTTGGCGTGTCGCGTGAGAAACGTCTGGGACTATCGGCCCTGGCGGCCGCCGAGAAGGACCCCGGCAACCTCTCGGACGAGCACGCGCTGACCCTGATGACGGCCGAGGGGCCGCTGCTGGAGGAGGTCTGCCGGCTCGCCGACGAGCTTCGGCGTGAGACCGTCGGCGAGGAGGTCACCTACGTCGTCAACCGCAACATCAACTTCACCAACGTCTGCTACGTCGGCTGCCGGTTCTGTGCGTTCGCGCAGCGGCGCACCGACGCCGACGCCTACTCGCTGTCCCTGGAAGAGGTCGCCGACCGGGCCGCGGAGGCCTGGGAGCTCGGCGCCACCGAGGTGTGCATGCAGGGCGGCATCGACCCCGAGCTGCCGGCCACCGCCTACTTCGACCTGGTCACTGCGGTCAAGCAGCGGGTGCCCGAGATGCATGTGCACGCCTTCAGCCCGATGGAGGTCGTCAACGGCACCGCCCGCACCGGGCTCTCGATCGAGGACTTCCTGATCAAGGCCCGCGAGGCCGGCCTCGGCTCCCTGCCCGGCACCGCCGCGGAGATCCTCGACGACGAGGTCCGCTGGATCCTCACCAAGGGCAAGCTGCCGACCCGGACCTGGATCGAGGTGGTCACCACCGCCCACCGTCTCGGCATCCCGACCACCAGCACGATGATGTACGGCCACGTCGACAACCCCAGGCACTGGGTCAACCACCTCCGCGTCCTGTCCCGCATCCAGGACGACTCCCTGGAAATCGGTGGAAGCGGCTTCACCGAGTTCGTGCCGCTGCCGTTCGTCCACCACAGCTCACCGATCTACCTCGCCGGCGTCGCCCGTCCCGGCCCGTCGCTGCGCGACAACCTCGCCGTGCACGCGCTGGCCCGGATCCTGCTGCACGGCCGGATCCCCAACATCCAGACCAGCTGGGTCAAGCTCGGCGTGGACGGCACCCGCGCGATGCTCCGGGCCGGTGCCAACGACCTCGGCGGCACCCTGATGGAGGAGACCATCTCCCGGATGGCCGGCTCCGAGCACGGCTCGGCCAAGACCGTCGAGGAGCTCGTCGAGATCGGGGCCGGCATCGGGCGCCCGGTCGTCGAGCGGACGACGACCTACGGGCGGCGTTGATCGCGCACGTGCCGGCGGACGCCACCGGTCATGCGGGCAGAACTCCTTCGGTCCGGGCGAGCACGCGCGCGGGGTCGGCGAGGAGTGGTGCGAACACGAGCTCCGCGGCGCCGCGCCACGGCGAGTCGAACCCGAACGCCGAGGGTCGGATGACGACATCGCGCCGGGGCGTCATCAGCGTCCACCGGTCGATGGTCGTGTCGACGATCTCGCGGCGTGCCTCCCACACGGCGGCCATCGAGCCTCCGAGCACGATGATCTCGGGGTCGAAGACGTTGATGACGGCCCGCAGCCCCACGCCGACCCAGTAACCCACCTCGTCGAGCGCCGCGCTCGCCCGGAGCTCCCCCATGGCGGCCGCCGCGATCACGTCGGCGACACCCTCCGGTCCCCCGCCCGGGAGCCTGCCGGCGTTCACGAGGAGGTGGTTCTCGCCGACCTTGGTCTCCCAGCAGCCGATGTTTCCGCAGCGGCACCGCTCCCCGACCTGGCCGTCCACGAGCAGGTGGCCCACCTCGCCGGCGTAGCCGCGGGCTCCCGACAGCGGCACCCCACCGACCAGGAAACCGCCGCCGATGCCGACGCTTCCGTTGAGGTAGGCCACGTCGGCGTAGCCGACCGCCGCGCCACGCAGGTGCTCCGACAGCACTCCGAGGTCCGCGTCGTTGCCGGTGAACACCGGCAGCCCGACGCGTCGGGAGAACAGCTCGGCGAACGGCTGGTCGACCCAGCCGAGGTTGGGAGCGAAGCGGACCAGGCCGTCGGAGTTACGGACAGCGCCGGGCACCGAGACCCCTACGCCGAGGCAGCGCACGCCCGGCTGGGCGGCCAGCAGCTCGTCGACCATCTGGGCCGTGGACTCGATGACGTGCTCGACGTCATGCTCGCCGCGCGCATGAAGCCGCTGGCGCCGCTGGAGCACGTCGCCGCCGAGCGCCACCAGCGCCGTGACGATGCGGTCGACGCCGATGTCGATCCCGACCGCGACGTTGTCCCGTCGCGGCTCGAGCACCAGCGACGGTCGCCCGGACGCTCGGGTCCCGGACGGGTGCCGCTCGTCGACCAGGCCGAGCTCCCCGAGCGTCGTCGCCAGACCGCCTATCGTGCTGCGGTTCAGGCCGAGGTCGCGGGTCAGCGCCGCCCGGCTGATGGCGCCGTGGACGTGGACGCGGGTCAGGAGAGCGCTCAGGTTGTTCCGGCGCAGCTCCTCCTGTCCGAGACCCGTCTTCGTCGGGGAAGCAGGAGGGCTGCCGGATCGAGGGGACATCGCCCTTGCCCCGGCTAGGCTCTGCCGGATGCAGTGGCCTGCCTGCGGCTGATCGCGTCGACGCTCGCAGCCACGAGCAGCACCAGACCGGTGATCATGTAGACGTTGCCGGTCGACTGGCGCAGCAGCCCCATGCCGTTGTCGATGACGCTGATGACCAGCCCACCGATGATCGCGTTGGACACCCGGCCCTTGCCACCGAACAGGCTGGTGCCACCGATCACCGCTGCACCGACGCCGTACAACAGGAACGTCCCGCCGCCGGTGGTCGGTGACGCAGAGTTGTTGCGGCTGGCGATCAGCAGGCCGGCCACCGCCGCCATGGTCGAGCACGTGATGAAGCAGGTGAGCTTGATCCTGGCGACGCTGATACCGGACCGGCGCGAGGCCTCGGCGTTGCCGCCGACGGCGTAGATGTGCCGGCCCCAGGCAGTGCGGTCGAGCAGGTAGGTGAGCACCACCAGCAGCGCCACGATGATCGCGACCACGAGCGGAACGCCCTTGATCGACTTCAGGGTGGGGTTGGGGCTGCGCTCCTGCGAGAGGAAGGCGATGAAGGCCAGGACCAGGACCACCAGCGCGCCGGTCTTGATGGCCCACAGCAGCACGGGCTGGGCCTCCAGCCCGTGCCTGCGCCGACGGCTGTCCGTGCGCCAGGTCAGGATGGCGTAGAGCGCGAGCCCGACCACCGCGATCGTCCAGCCGAGCCATACCGGCATCGGGTCGTTGTTCAGCTTGAGGATCACCTCGTTGCGATAGGCGATGGTGCCGCCCTCGCCGATGATCACCAGCACGACGCCCTGGAGGCCGAGGAAGAAGGCCAGCGTGACCACGAACGACGGGATCCCGAGCCGCGCCACCAGGAGACCGATGACCGTGCCGATCACTGCGCCGGTCGCCAAACCGGTCAGGAGCGAAGGGATCCACCCCCACCCGTGATTGGTCATCACCACACCCGTGACCGCGGCCGCCGTGCCGCCGGTGAACCCGGCCGACAGGTCGATCTCGCCGAGCAGCAGCACGAAGACCAGGCCCATCGCCAGGACCACGACGGCGGCGGACTGGTTGAGCAGGTTGGCGATGTTGAACGCGCTGGGGAACCGCTCGGGTCGTAGCGCGGAGAACACGGCCACCAGCACGATCAGGCCGAGGACGGCGGGCAAGGACCCCAGGTCGCCGCCGCGGAGCCTGGCGAAGTAGGCGCGAACGATGTCGCCGAGGCTCCCTGAAGAGCTGGGTGGGACCTCCGGTTCGTCCGCGTGCGGGTCGGTCGCCTGCGTGGTCGGGGTCGTCACTGGTCCTCCTGGATCTCCGCGGCCGTCTGGGCGCTGAGCCCCACGTCGCCGTAGCGGCCGCTGGTGATCAGCTCGACCACCTGGTTGGAGGTGACGTCGGCGCGCTTGACCTGGGCCACCATCGCGCCGAGGTAGAGGACCGCGATGTCGTCGGCCACCTCGAAGACGTCGTTGAGGTTGTGGCTGATGAGGATCACGGCCAGGCCGTTGTCGGCCAGCCGGCGCACCAACTTCAGCACCTGGTCGGTCTGGGCGACGCCCAGGGCGGCGGTCGGCTCGTCGAGGACGACCAGCTTGGAGTTCCAGAGCACCGCGCGGGCGATGGCCACGGTCTGCCGCTGGCCACCGGACAGGGAGGCCACCGACGTGCGGACCGACTGCAGCGTCCGGACCGACAGCCCGTCGAGCGTCTCGCGGGCCCGGGCCTCCATGGCGTCCTCGTCGAGCGCCGCGACGCTGCCGAGCTCGCGACCGAGGAACATGTTGTGGACCACGTCGAGGTTGTCGCACAGCGCGAGGTCCTGGTAGACGACCTCGATCCCGAGCGCGTTGGCGTCGCGGGGCCCGTGGACGGTGACCGGCTTCCCCTCGAAGAGGTACTCGCCCTCGTCGAAGCCGTGGATCCCGGCGATGCCCTTGATCAGGGTGCTCTTGCCGGCGCCATTGTCACCGACCAGCGCGGTGACCTCGCCGCGGCGTACGTCGAGATCAACACCGCGGAGCACGTGCACCGCCCCGAAGCTCTTCTGGATGCCACGCAGGCTGAGGATGGGCTCGGACTCGGAGCCGGCATCCTGCGGAGCGAGGGCCTCGGCGGTCATGGACGGTCCTTCCGCTGGGCTGTTCGTCGGGGGCCGATCGTAAGTTCCTTGGTGAAGCGAGGGCGAGAGGTACGGCGGTCCGGCCGCTGGGGGGGAGCCGGCCGGACCGCCGCCGTTGTCAGCTGATCCCGGCCTGAGTGCAGAGGTCCGCGATCGGGCCGGTGCAGACGTCGGAGGCCTTGGCGAAGCCGTCGTCGAACGGCTGCGTGATGTTGTCGACCGTCACCCACACCGGGGTGGCCAGTGCCGACGGCACCTCCTTGTTGGTGTCCGGGTCGGTCACCGAACCCGTGGCCAGCGAGGAGGCGTCCTCACCCTTGATCAGGGCGATCGCGAGCTTGGAGGCCGCGTCCGCCTCGAGATTCGTGTTCTTGTACACCGTGCCGGACTGGAAGCCTTGCAGGATGTTCTGCAGACCCTCCACGCTGGCGTCCTGGCCGGTCACCGGGATGGTGCCCGCGACGCCTGCGGCCTTGAGGCGGGCGATGATGCCGCCGGCCATCGTGTCGTTGGCCGAGATGACACCGTCGATCTTGCCGCCGTTGTCGGTGTACATCTGCTCGAACACCGTGCCGGCCTTGGTGGCGTCCCACTCACCGCTCTGGTCGCCGACGAGCTTGTAGTCGCCGGAGTCGATCTTGTCCTTGAGCGCCGCTTCGTAGCCGCTCTTGAACAGAGCCGCGTTGTTGTCGGTGGCCGCGCCGTTGACGTAGACGATGTTGGCCTGGGTCTTGCCCGCCGCATCGAGCGCCGCGATCAGACCGGTGCCCATCAGCTCGCCGACCTTCACGTTGTCGAACGACACGTAGTAGGACGCGCCGCCGCCCGGGGTGAGCCGGTCGTAGTCGATGCTCTGCACTCCTGCGGTGGCCGCCTTGTCGAGGCAGGCCTTGCCCGACTCCTGGTCGAGGTTGACGATCATCAGGACCTTGACGCCCTCGCCGATCATCTGGTCGCAGAGCTGGCCGAACTTGCCGGTGTCGCCCTGGGCGTTCTGGATGTCGTAGGTGACGTTCGCGGCCTTGAAGGCGGCCTCGAGGCTGGGACGGTCGTTGGCCTCCCAGCGTGGCGAGGTGGTCGTGTCGGGAAGGATCACCCCGACGTCGGTGCCTCCACCGCCACCACCACTGGAGGAGCTACCCGAGTCGTCGTCGCTTCCGCAGGCGGCGACGGAGAGGGCAACCAGCCCCATCACCGACCCCGCGACCAAGCGCTTGAACACAGAACTACTGCCCATGCTGGTGTCCCTCCGGGTTTCATGGTGATGCCCGCGCATCCGAGGGTGTTGGGTGAGCACCATCACACGTATGTTGTCGCGCACAACTTAGTGAGCGCCCCGACCCACCGCAAGGGGGCCGGGCCCGGCTCTATGTTGTCGCACATAACAAATCGGTCACGACCGTCACCCACGAGTCGGCGTGGTGAGGGGGCGGTTTCCGCCGTCGATGAGCGACCGCCCGGTTGGATACCGTGGCAGATGTGACTGAGCGAGACTTCGAGAGCGGGGACCAGGAGTCCTACGGCGACTACAGCGTCGACGACGAGGACCAGCCGTCCAACATCGACGGCCTGCCCGACCCGGACGTGGACGACGAGCTGGACCGCGGATACTCGCCACCCGAGCGCTGGTCCGCCGCGCAGGGCTACGGCAACACGCCGTACGAGGAGGCCAGCGGCGAGTCGCTCGACCAGCGGCTGAGCCAGGAGGAGACCGAGTCCGACCCCTACGACGCGACCGACGTCGACGACGAGGAGCTCTACGACGGAGAGGTCGGCGACCGGCGCGCCGGCCGGCTGGTCGACCCCGACGAGGGGCTCGGTGAGGACACCGAGAAGGACCTGGTCGCCGACGACGTGGGCATCGACGGCGCGGGCGCGTCGGCGGAGGAGGCCGCCGTACACATCGTTCCGGACGAAGAAGGGTACTGACGTCTTTGTGCGGTCCGCCACCAGGCGGCTCGTGGGAAGGGAGTGCTCATGTTCCTGGTCTGGTTGCTTGCTGTCGTCATCGGCATCGCGGGCATCGTGTCGCTGTTCCGAGGTCAGATCCTGTGGGGGATCATCCTGATCATCCTGGCCTTCATCGTCGGGCCGGGCGGGTACAGCATCTTCAAGTAGTCACGCGGCAGCGAGGGCCTCGGCGGCGA
>NZ_DASUFR010000241.1:0-37083 GCF_036274455.1 Nocardioides sp.
GAGATCTACGAGCAGCCCCGCGCCGTGGCCGACTCGCTGCTGGGGCGGCGTACCCGCGACGGGCTGCTGCACCTCGACGAGATGCGCCTCTCCGACCAGGAGCTGCGCGACATCGACAAGATCATCATCATCGCGTGCGGCACCTCCTTCTACGCCGGCATGGTGGCGAAGTACGCCATCGAGCACTGGACGCGGATCCCGTGCGAGGTCGAGCTGGCCTCGGAGTTCCGGTACCGCGACCCGATCCTCACCGCCTCGACGCTCGTCGTCGCGATCAGCCAGTCCGGCGAGACCGCCGACACCCTGCAGGCGATCCGGCACGCGCGGACCCAGCGCTCGCGGGTGCTGGCGATCTGCAACACCAACGGCTCGACGATCCCGCGCGAGTCGGACGCCGTGATCTACACCCACGCCGGACCGGAGATCGGCGTCGCGTCGACCAAGGGGTTCCTGACCCAGCTGGTGGCCTGCTACCTGCTCGCGCTCTACCTGGCGCAGGTGAAGGGCACCAGGTTCGGCGACGAGATCACGCAGGTGATGACCCAGCTCGAGGCCATCCCCTCGCAGATCGACTGGGTGCTCGACGGGTGCGACTCGGTCTACGAGCTGGCCCGCTCGCTCGTCGGCACGCCGTCGGTGCTGTTCGTGGGCCGGCACGCCGGCTACCCGGTCGCCCTCGAGGGCGCGCTCAAGCTCAAGGAGCTCGCCTACCTCCACGCGGAGGGCTTCGCGGCCGGCGAGCTCAAGCACGGCCCGATCGCGCTGGTCGAGGCCGGGGTGCCGGTCCTGTGCGTCGTACCTCCCCGCGGCCGCGACCAGCTCCACGACAAGATGCTCAGCGGCATCCAGGAGGTGCGGGCCCGAGGTGCCCGCACCATCTGCCTGGCCGAGGAGGGCGACGAGCGGATCGCGCCGTACGCCGACCACCTGGTCCGGCTCCCGCGCGTGCCGGTCCTGCTCCAGCCGCTGGTCGCGGTGGTGCCGCTCCAGCTGTTCGCCTGCGAGCTCGCGACCGCACTGGGGCACGACGTCGACCAGCCCCGCAATCTCGCCAAGTCGGTCACGGTCGAGTAGTGGCCGTCATCGGCGTCGGCATCGACGTGGTCGACATCTCCCGCTTCGGGGAGTCCCTGGCCCGCACCCCCGGCCTGGCGGAGCGGCTGTTCACGCCGTCGGAGCTCGAACGACCGCTGGCCTCCCTCGCCGCGCGGTTCGCGGCCAAGGAGGCCATGGCCAAGGCCCTCGGAGCCCCTGGCGACATGCACTGGCACGACGCCGAGGTGGTCTCCGAGGACTCCGGCCGGCCGCTGCTCGAGATGCGCGGCACCGTCCTGGCCCGGGCCGGTGTCCTCGGGGCCACGACGGTGCACCTGTCCCTCTCGCACGACGCCGGGATCGCGTCCGCGGTGGTCGTGCTGGAGGGCGAACCCCGCTAGCGATGGCTAACGGTGCAGGACCCCCTTGCGGCGGTTGCGGCCGGTGACGCTCGAGGCCACCACGACCAGCACCGCGGCGATCAGCACCGAGACGATCCAGCGCGTCCAGTCCACGCCGGGCGACCCGTTGCCGCCGAAGGCCTGGTAGACGAGCAGACCGAGCAGCACCCCGCCGATGCCGCACAGCAGCGTCAGCCACAGCGGGATGTTGTCCTTGTCGCCGGGGGCGATGAACTTGCCGAGCAGCCCGATGATCAGTCCGGCGATGATGATGCCCACGATCTCCATGGGTTCCTCCCCTTCCGCGTCGGCGCCGATCGCGCCTCTGCCGGAGAAGTGCCCCCGCGGGGATCGGGGCTAACCGTTACTCGCGAGTAACAGCCGGCGCGAGCCGACCGACTGCGGCGGAGGTCAGCGGGAGCAGGAGCACGCCGCCCGCGATCACCGCGCTGCTGGCCGCGACGCCCACACCGTCGGAGTGCAGCTCGAAGCCCACCCCGACGACCATCGCGGCAACCGCCAGGCAGAGCCCCCAGACCACACGCAGCGCGAACACCGCGGCAACGCTACGTACGCCGGCGCCGGACCACATGACCCGACCGGGTCGTTGTGACAGCTCAACCGGGCCAGTCGCGGGCCAGGCGGATCGGGTCAGCTCGGTCGACGGACCCGACGCCAGGCGCCCGATAGCGTGACCGCATGCTGCACGCGCACACCGTCGAGCAGGTCCGTGCGGCCGAGCGGGAGCTGATGGCGCGGCTGCCCGAGGGCACCCTGATGCAGCGGGCGGCGGCGGGGCTGGCGGTGGCCGTGGTGGACTTCCTCGGGTCGGCCTACGGGAGGCGGGTGCTGCTGCTCGTGGGCTCGGGCGACAACGGCGGGGACGCGTTGTACGCCGGAGCGGTGCTGGCCCGCCGGGGTGTGCAGGTCGAGGCCTGGCCGCTGAGCGGGTCCGCCCACGACGGGGGGACCAAGGCGTTGAAGCGCGCCGGCGGCCGGGTCGTGACCGGGCCGGCGCGGCGGCCCGAGGTGGTGGTCGACGGCATCGTGGGCATCGGCGGGCGCCCTGGGCTGAGGGCCGAGGCGAGCAACGCGCTCAAGCTGCTGCACGGCGTACCGGTCGTCGCCGTCGACACCCCGAGCGGCGTCGACGTCGACACCGGCGAGGTGGACGGCGGCGACGGCGCCAGCCACGTCGAGGCCGCGCTGACGGTGACGTTCGGGACCCACAAGGTCTGCCACCTCGTCGACCCGGCGGCCGAGGCGTGCGGTGCGGTGCACCTGGTCGACATCGGCCTCGACCTGCCCGAGCCGGCGGTGGAGGCGCTGCAGCCGGAGGACGTGGCCGCGCTGCTGCCGCGGCCGGTGCCGGACAGCCAGAAGTACGCGCGCGGGGTGGTCGGCGTCCGCGCCGGTAGCGCGCAGTACCCCGGCGCCGCCCTGCTCAGCGTCGCCGGCGCCGCGTGCGGGCTGGCCGGGATGGTCCGCTACGTCGGCGAGGAGCAGGTCGCCGGCACGGTGCGCGCGCAGCACCCCGAAGTGGTGGGCGCGGGCCGGGTCCAGGCATGGGTGGTCGGTTCCGGTGGCGGCGACGGTGCAGGCGAGCAGCTGGCGCGGGCACTGGCCGACCAGGTGCCGCTGATCGTCGACGCCGACGCGCTGCAGCACGTCACGGGACCGGTCGAGCACGCGGTGCTCACCCCGCACGCCGGTGAGCTCGCAGCGATGCTCGGCGAGCCGCGCGACGCGGTCGAGGCCCGGCCGCTGCACTTCGCGCGCGAGGCGGCGCAGCGCTACCGGGCCACCGTGCTGCTCAAGGGACGCCGGACCGTGGTCGCCGGTCCCGACGGCCGGACGCGGGTCAACACCACCGGCACGTCGTGGCTGGCCACCGCGGGTGCCGGCGACGTGCTCGGCGGCGTGATCGGGGCGCTGCTGGCTGCCGGCCTCACGGCGTACGACGCGGCGAGCGTCGGCGCCTGGCTGCACGGTGCGGCGGCGATGCTTGCCTCCGACGGGGGGCCGCTGGTGGCCGGCGACGTGGCCCGCGCGATACCGGACGTGGTGCGAGGATCGCTGGCATGAGCGGCCGCGCCGAGATCGTGGTCGACCTGGCCGCGATCCGCCACAACGTGCGGCTGCTCAAGGAGCTCTGCGGCACCGGCTACATGGCCGTGGTCAAGGCCGACGGCTACGCGCACGGGCTGGTGCCGGCCGCGCGCGCCGCCCGGGAGGCCGGTGCGGACTGGCTGGGTGTGGCCACCATCGACGAGGCGGTCGCGCTGCGCGAGGCCGGCGACACCGGCCGGGTCCTGTGCTGGCTGACGGTCCCGGGAGACGACTGGCGGGCCGCGATCGAGCGCGACGTCGATGTCACCGTCTACACCGAGGCCGAGCTGGACGAGGTGCTGGCCACCGGGGTCGTCGCGAAGGTCCAGGTGAAGCTCGACACCGGGCTGCACCGGGGTGGAGCGCCGCGCGACACGTGGGACGCGCTGTTCGTCAAGGCCCGGGCCGCCCAGGACGCGGGGCGGGTCGCGGTCACCGGCATCTGGTCGCACTTCTCGTCGAGCGACGAGCCCGGCGACCCCGCCAACGACGAGCAGGAGCGGCTCTTCGACGAGGGGCTGGCGCTCGCCCGCACCCGTGGCCTGGAGCCGGAGGTCACCCATCTGGCCAACTCGGCCGCCGCGATCCTGCGGCCGAGCAGCCGGCGGGACCTGGTGCGGGTCGGCATCGCGACCTACGGCCTCGACCCGGCACCGGGCGTGACGCCCGACCTCGGGTTGCGGCCGGCCATGACCGCGCGGGCGACGCTGGCCATGGTCAAGCGGATCGAGAAGGGCGGCGCCGTCTCCTACGGCCGCACGTGGGTCGCGGACCACGCGACCACGCTGGGCCTGGTCCCGGTGGGGTACGGCGACGGGCTCCTGCGGGTGGGCGGCAACCACGCCGAGGTCCAGGTCGCCGGCCGGCGGCGCAGGATCAGGGGCCGGATCTGCATGGACCAGCTCGTCGTCGACCTCGACGGCGACGACCCCGGCCCCGAGGCGGACGTGACGGTCTTCGGCACCGGTGACCACGGCGAGCCCACGGCCACCGAGTGGGCCGAGGCGTGCGGGACGATCAGCTACGAGATCGTGACCAGGATCGGGGGACGGTTCACGAGGCGGTACGTCGGCCTCGAGACCGGCTGAGAGGATCGGTCCATGAGCACGCGTGGCCGCATCCTCGGGGCCGCGGCAGGCGCGGTGGGCCTGGCCGCAGCCGGCGCCGCGCTCGGGATCCGCCGGCAGAGCCGGGCGATCGAGCGGCGCAGCGGCGACGACACGCCGTTCGGCAGCCTGCACTCGCCGCCGGTGACGATCATCGCCGACGACGGCGTGCCCCTCCACGTGGAGGTCGACGAGCTCGACCCGGGCCTCCGCCAGCCGGTCAGCCCGATCACCGTCGTCTTCTGCCACGGCTACGCGCTCAACCTGGACTGCTGGCACTTCCAGCGTGCGGCCTACCGCGGCCTGGTCCGGTCGGTCTACTACGACCACCGCTCGCACGGCCGCTCGGGCCGCTCGGCCCCGGAGCACGCGACCATCGACCAGCTCGGCAAGGACCTCAAGACCGTCCTCGACCACGTCGTGCCCGAGGGGCCGGTGGTCCTGGTCGGCCACTCGATGGGCGGCATGACGATCGTGACGCTCGCCGAGCAGTACCCCGAGCTGATCGGCGACCGGGTCGTCGGCGTCGGGCTCATCTCGACGACCGCGGGCGGCCTGGACCCGAGTCGGATCTTCTTCCCGATGCTCCCCGCCAAGCTGGGCAGCGAGCTGGCCGGCCGCACGGTCCGCGGCCTGGCCCGCAGGCACAAGGTGGTCGACAACGCGCGCCGGGCCGGCAGGTCGGTGGCCACCGTGGTGACCGACCTGTTCGCGTTCGGCGACGAGGTGCCCGCGGCGTACGTCGAGTTCGTCGACCGGATGCTCTCGCAGACGCCGTTCGAGGTAGTGGCGGAGTTCTTCCCGAGCTTCCACGGGCTCGACCGGTTCCACGTCGTCGAGGCGCTCGCCCCGATCCCGACCACGATCATCTGCGGGACCGCCGACCGGATGACCTCCATCGGGCACAGCCGCAAGCTGCACGAGTGGATCCCGAGCTCGACCCTCGTCGAGTGCGAGGGCGCCGGGCACCTGGTCATCCTGGAACGGCACGGCCAGGTCAACGCGGCTCTCGACCAGCTGCTCTCGGCCGCCACCGAGCAGGTCGGCCAGAAGTGAACGTCCCAGAAGCGAACGTCCCGGAAGTGGACGTCGAGGTGAAGCCGGTGGGCGCCGAGGAGGCCGAGACCGTGCACGCCGTGGTCCACGCGGCGTTCGAGGCGCGGCCGGCGCTCGACCCGCCGGCGGCCGCACTCTCCGAGACCCGCGAGGAGCTGGAGGGCCGGCTGGCCAGGCACGGCGGGCTGCTCGCCCGGGTCGACGGGGTCCCGGCCGGCGCGCTCGTCCTCGACCCGGTCGGCACGACGATGTACCTCCGCCGGGTCGGCGTCGTCCCGGCCATGCAGCACCACCACGTCGCACAGGCGCTGATCGACGCGGCCGTCGAGGCGGCCGAGGGCTATGCCGACCTCACCGTGGTCGCGCGCGAGGAGCTGCCGGCCACGATCGCGTTCTGGGAGCACCAGGGGTTCCGCGAGGTCCGCCGCGACCCGCCCGACGTGGAGCTGCGCCGGCCGCTGCGCACCGCGGTCCACCACGCAGCCGACGCCGACGCGATGCGCGCGCTCGGCCGCTCCGTCGCCGGTCAGCTGACCGCCGGTGACCTGATCGTGCTGACCGGGTCGCTCGGCGCGGGCAAGACCACGTTCACCCAGGGGCTCGGCGCCGGCCTCGGGGTCCGTGGCGCGATCACCTCGCCGACCTTCGTCATCGCCCGCGTGCACAGGAGCGAGGTCGGCGGACCGGCGCTGGTGCACGTCGACGCCTACCGCCTCGGCGGCATCGACGAGCTCGACGACCTCGACCTCGACACCTCGCTCGACGAGGCCGTCACGGTGGTCGAGTGGGGGGAGGGGCTGGCCGAAAGCCTCTCGGAGTCGCGGCTCGAGGTCAGCATCGTCCGCGACGACCCCGACGACGTCCGGAGCGAGCGCCGGCGGGTGGAGATCACGCCGGTCGGCCCGCGCTGGCAGGCCTTCTCCTTCCGGGGGCTGAGATGACCACCGTCATCGCGCACGTCAGCGACACCCACTTCGGCGGGCCGCCCGACGCCCGGGCGCGAGCCGAGGCGGTCATCGCGCACCTGCTGTCGATGGACCCGCGTCCCGACGTCCTGCTCGTCACCGGCGACGTCGCCGACCATGGCCTGCCGGAGGAGTACGCCGAGGCGCGCGCGGTCCTCGACGCGTGGACCGGGCCCAGGCTCGTGGGCACCGGCAACCACGACGTGCGCGAGGAGTTCGCCCGCGGCCTTCTCGACCGCGAGGCCACCGGCCCGCTGGTCCTGGGCCTGGAGGCCGCGGACTTCCGGATCCTCATGCTCGACTCGCTCGTCGCCGCCCGCGACGGCGTCCGGATCGACCACGGCGAGCTGACGCCCGACCAGCTGGACTGGCTCGACACCCAGCTGGCCACGGACGACAAGCCGGCCTTCGTCTGCCTCCATCACCCGCCGGCCGACATCGGGCTCGGCCTGATGGCGCCGATCCTGCTCGTGGACCCCGAGCCGCTCGAGCTGGTCGTCATGAAGCACCCGCACGTCGTCGCCACGCTCGTGGGCCACGCGCACACGGCGTGCGCGACGACCTTCGCCGGCCGGCCGCTGCTGATCGGTGGCGGCTCGGCGTCGACCGTCCCGCTCGACGCCGAGCCGTACCCGGTCATCTGGGAGGCCGGACCGCCGACGCTCGCCTTCCACCTGCTCCACGACGACGGCCGGCTCACCACGCACTGGCGCGCCCTCCCGTTCCCGCAGGACGCCTGATGCTCCTTGCCTTCGACACCGCCACGCCGCTGGTCACGGTGGCCCTGCACGACGGGGACGACGTGGTCTGGGAGGCTGTCTCCGAGCGCCGGCTCCAGCACGGTGAGCAGCTCGCGCCGCTCATCGACCGCGCCCTGCGCGAGTCCGGGATCGTCCGCCAGGACCTCACCGCGGTCGGGGTCGGGGTCGGACCGGGTCCGTTCACCGGGCTGCGGGTCGGCCTGGTGACCGCGCGCACCCTCGGCTTCGTCCTGGAGGTGCCCGTCTACGGCGTCTGCACGCTCGACGTCCTCGCCGTGGAAGCCGCCGACGCCGGCGCCGTCACGAGCCACTTCGTCGTGGCCACCGACGCGCGGCGCAAGGAGGTCTACCTGGCGTCGTACGACGAGACAGGCGCCCGTCTCGACGGGCCTCGCGTCGCGAAGCCCGCGGACGCCGCCACCGAGCTGCCGGTGGTGGGGGAGGGGGCGGTGCTCTATCCCGAGGCGTTCCCGCACGCCACCGGGCCGACGCTCCCGAGCGCCGGCTGGCTGGCTCGCGTGGTCGCCGAGGAGCGCGCCGAGCTGCACGACCCCGAGCCGCTCTACCTGCGGCGGCCGGACGCGGCCACGCCCGGTGTGCCCAAGCGGGTCTCGTGACCGCCCGGCCGGCGGCCCTCGACGACGTCGACGCCATCGCCGCCTCCGAGGCCGACAACCTCGGCGCGGACGCCTGGTCGCGTGCGCTCGTCGAGGAGGGCGTGGCCGGCCGGCTGCCGACGGTGCGCTACCTGGTGGCGGAGCAGGACGGCCGGGTCGTCGGCCACGCGGTGGCGAGTGTGGTCGCCGAGGTCGCCGAGCTCCAGCGGATCGCCGTGCACCGGGAGCACCGCCGCCGTGGCCTGGCCGGCGCCCTCCTCGACGGGGTGGTCGACCTGGCAGAGCGCGAGGGCGCGGAGCGGCTGCTCCTCGAGGTTCGCGAGGACAACTCGGACGCGCTGGCGTTCTACCACCGGCATGGGTTCGTCGAGATCGACCGGCGCCGCCGCTACTACCGCGACGGGGCCACGGCCGTGGTCATGGCGCGGCCCCTCGGCACAATGGCCCGATGAGCGAGCCCCTCGTCCTCGGCATCGAGACCTCGTGCGACGAGACCGGCGTCGGGCTGGTCCGCGGGCAGACCCTCCTGGCCGACGCCGTCGCGAGCAGCGTGGACGAGCACGCGCGCTTCGGCGGCGTCGTCCCCGAGGTGGCCAGCCGGGCGCACCTCGAGGCGATGGTCCCGACCCTGGAGCGGGCCTGCGAGACGGCGGGGGTGCGGCTCCAGGAGGTCGACGCGGTGGCGGTGACCTCGGGCCCGGGCCTGGCCGGCACCCTGCTCGTCGGGGTCGCCGCGGCCAAGGCGCTGGCCATCGGGCTGGGCAAGCCGCTCTACGGCGTCAACCACCTGGCCGCGCACGTCGCGGTCGACCAGCTCGAGCACGGGCCGCTGCCGGACCCGTGCCTGGCGCTGCTGGTCAGCGGCGGCCACTCCTCGCTGCTGCGCGTCGAGGACGTGACCAGCACGGTCGCGCCGCTCGGGGCGACCATCGACGACGCCGCGGGCGAGGCGTTCGACAAGGTGGCCCGGCTGCTCGGGCTGCCGTTCCCCGGTGGGCCCTACATCGACCGCGCGGCGGCGTCCGGGAGCTCGGTCGCGATCGACTTCCCGCGCGGGCTGACCAGCCGGCGCGACCTCGAGCGGCACCGGTTCGACTTCTCCTTCTCCGGGCTCAAGACCGCGGTGGCACGCTGGGTCGAGGCGCGTGAGCGCTCGGGCGAGCCGGTGCCGGTGGCCGACGTGGCCGCGTCGTTCCAGGAGGCCGTCTGCGACGTCCTGGTCCGCAAGTCGCTCGACGCCGCCGCGGCGACCGGCGTCGAGGACCTGCTCATCGGCGGCGGCGTCGCCGCCAACTCCCGGCTGCGGGCGATGGCCGAGGAGCGGGCCGCGGCCGTCGGCGTGCGGGTGCGCGTGCCCCGACCGGGCCTGTGCACCGACAACGGCGCCATGGTGGCCGCGCTCGGCGCCGAGATCGTGGCCCGCGGCCGGACGCCGTCGCAGCTCGACCTGCCGGCCGACAGCAGCCAGCCGGTCACCAGCGTGTTGGTCTAGGCGCACTCATCCCAGCTGGGTGAACGACGGCCACAGCGACCGCCAGCTGCGAGCCGGCACGCACCAGCTCAGCACAGTGCCGTTCTCCTCGATGTCGAGGTCGTGGGGGCTGGTCAGCCGGCCCACGGTCCGGAGCTCGGCGCAGGAGTCCCGGAGCAGGCCGGGGTCCACCCCCACCATCAGCGCCGGCGACCGGCCCGGCGGGTGGCCCCACTCGGCGTACGCGTTGTGGCCGCTGTAGGCGCTGGGCAGGCCGAGCGGCGGACCGTAGCGGTCGAGCGCGCCGGCCTCCCCGTAGCTGCCGGTCACGATCGCGGTCCCGGCAGGCAGCTCGTCGTACGCCGCGGCCACCTGGGCGGCGAACCGAGGCCAGCCGATCGTCTCCCCGAGGTCGTAGTTGATCGCGATCGCCGGTCCGGCCGCCCGCTCGGGCAGCACCGGCAGTGCGATCAGCACCGCGGGCAGGCTCAGCACGACGAGCGCCGTCGGGACCCACCGCCACACCCGGTCGACGACCGGCTGGGCGCCGGCGGCCAGCAGGAGGGGGAAGAGCCCGGCCAGGTAGTAGGGCTTCCCGCCGAGGACCAGGAACAGCACGACCAGCACCAGGAACGTCGTGGCCAGGCAGCGCAGCCTCGGGTCGCGCCGGAGCCGCACCACCCCCGCGATCCAGACCGGAGCCAGCCACGGCCCGGCCTGGACCAGGAGCAGCGGCAGGAACAGCGGCCGGGACACCGAGGAGCCGCTGCCGCCGGCCGCGATGTCGCCGGCGACCCGCAGCTGCGGCCAGCCGTTCCCGGCCTGCCACAGGAGGTAGGGGAGGCCGACGAGCAGCGCCACCCCGGCAGCGACCCACGGCCAGCGCGATCGCAGGAGTGCGCGCGGCCCCGAGATCAGGAGGCCGGCCAGGACGCCGACGAGCAGGAACGCGACCAGCACGTTGGCCATGAGGGTCACCCCCGCGACCAGCCCCGCGAGCAGCCATGGCCGGGGCCCGGCCAGGTCGCCTTGCAGCAGCCGGACGAAGAGGTAGGTCAGCAGCGTCCAGCCGAGGAGGTCGACGGTCGCGGTGCTCAGCAGGTGTCCCATCGCGAGCACGAAGCCGCTGGTCGCCGTGGCCGCTGCGGCGAACGCCTCGCCTGAGGCCCGGGCGCCGAGCCGGCGGGCCATGGCGCCAGCCAGCAGCACCACGGCCACCGCGACCAACATCGACGGGAGGCGGAGCACCGGGAGCGACGAGGGCGCGAGCCAGGACATCAGCCGGGCCAGCGCCGGGACGATCGGCGGCTGGTCCGGGTAGCCCCACGCCAGGTGCCGGCCGGCCTCGAGGAAGTAGAGCTCGTCGCGGTGGTAGCCGTACCGTCCGGAGACCAGCAGGAGGAGCAGACCGCTGGCGGCGGCGACCGCGATCGAGGGCCGGCGCGCCAGCACACCCATCTGCGTAACGTAGCCGAGCCTTCGCGCCCCCGGAGTGGCCGTTAGGTTGGCCCGCGGAGACGGCGTACGAACCGAGGGAGAGCGACATGCAGCAGGTCCAGGCGGTGGTGGCCAAGGCCAAGGGGGCACCGGTCGAGCTGGTCACGATCAACGTGCCCGACCCCGGGCCGGGCGAGGCGGTGGTCAAGGTGCAGGCCTGCGGGGTGTGCCACACCGACCTGCACTACCGCGACGGTGGCATCAACGACGACTTCCCCTTCCTCCTGGGGCATGAGGCCGCCGGGGTCGTCGAGGCGGTCGGACCAGACGTGACCGGCGTCGCGCCGGGCGACTTCGTGATCCTCAACTGGCGCGCGGTCTGCGGTGAGTGCCGGGCGTGCAGGCGCGGGGACCTGCACTACTGCTTCGCCACCCACAACGCGACCCAGCGGATGACGCTCGCGGACGGACCCGACGCCGGCACCGAGCTCTCGCCCGCACTGGGCATCGGCGCCTTCGCCGAGAAGACGCTGGTCGCCGCCGGTCAGTGCACCAAGGTCGACCCGGCGGCCCGCCCGGCCGCCGCCGGGCTGCTGGGCTGCGGCGTGATGGCCGGCATCGGTGCGGCCATCAACACCGGCGCGGTCACGCGCGGCAGATCGGTCGCGGTCATCGGCTGCGGCGGCGTCGGTGTGGCCGCGATCGCGGGCTCGGCGCTGGTCGGCGCCTCGCCGATCATCGCGGTCGACATCGACGCCAAGAAGCTCGAGACCGCCAAGCGGATGGGGGCCACCCACACCGTCGACTCCTCCGCCTCCGACCCGGTCGAGGAGATCAAGAAGATCTGCGCGCAGTACTTCGACGGCGCCGACGGGGCCGACGTGGTTGTCGAGGCCGTAGGACGCCCCGAGACGTGGAAGCAGGCGTTCTACGCCCGCGACCTGGCGGGGACCCTGGTCCTGGTCGGCGTACCGACCCCGGACATGAAGGTCCCCGAGCTCCCGCTCATCGACGTCTTCGGCCGGGGCGGGTCGCTGAGGTCGAGCTGGTACGGCGACTGCCTGCCGACCCGGGACTTCCCGATGCTCATCGACCTCTACCAGCAGGGCCGGCTCGACCTCGACGCCTTCGTGTCGGAGGAGATCGGGATCGGCGACATCGAGGCGGCGTTCGAGAAGATGCACCAAGCCCCGGACGGGCAGAGCGTCCTGCGCTCGGTGGTGATCCTCGACTGAAGCCCGGGTGGCGGTGGGCTGGCAACGCCTGTCCACGGGGAGAACGGTTGAGAACCCACCGCCACCAAGGCTCCCGACTAGAACGGCCGGACGAGCAGGCACGTCCCTTGGCCGCCGACCCGGGTGAGCACGATCGTGGCCTCGTTGTCACCGGTGAGTGCCAGCCGCTTGCGCAGCTGGTCGGGGACGACGTCGACGCCTCGCTTCTTGATCGTCAGCCTGCCGACGCCGCGCTCGTGGAGGGCAGCGCGGAGCTGCTTCTCGCGGTAGGGGAGCGTCTCGAGGACCTCGTAGGACCTCGCGAACGGCGTGCGGAACGACTCCTCCGCGGTCACGTAGGCGATGTGCCGGTCGAGCAGGCCGCCGCGGACGCCGGCGGCGACGGCGGTGACCAGGCCGGCCCTGATGACCGCGCCGTCCGGCTCGTAGAGGAACCGGCCCAGCGGCACGACGTCCGCCCCGGGGTCGTCCTCCTCGGTCAGCGTGGCGAGGCCGCCGTCGCCGATGACCGTGGCGCGGCGGTCCGCGGTGGCGAGCCGGCCGCCCCACAGGGCGGCCTCCTTCACCTCGCCGTGGTCGCTCACCCACTCGGCCTCGACGCCCGCCGGGACGAGCTCGTGGGGGATGCCCGGGGCGGTCTTCACGCAGGCGTCGCCGCCCAGGAGCGACTCGACGAACGACCACGGCGGTGTCCACGCGTCGGGGCTGAAGGTACGGCCGCGGCCGGTCCGCCGCGCGGGGTCCGCGAAGGCGACGTCGAACGGCGCGACGTCGACCTCCAGCGCGTCGGCCTCACCGACCGCGCCGGGCAGGCCGAGCGCAGCCAGGTTGGCCTCGGCCACGGCCACCCGGACCGGGTCGAGGTCCACGCCGGCCGCGGTCAGCCCCGCGCGGGCGAAGGCGACCAGGTCGCCGCCGATCCCGCAGCCCAGGTCGACCACGCTCGCGGCGCCGAACACCGCGAGCCGGGCGGCCCGGTGGGTGGCCACCGACAGCCGGGTGGCCTGCTCCAGGCCGTCCGGCGTGAAGTACATCGACCCGGCCAGCTCGCCGAACTTCTCCACGGCCCGCAGCCGCAGCTCGGCCTGGGTGAGCGCCACCGCCAGGAGCTGCGACGGCGTACCAGGACACGCGCGCTCCAGCGTCGCGTGCGCGCGCAGGGGGTCCGGCTCGTCGAGCTCGGCGGCCCGGGCGAGCACCCGCTGGCCGTCCTCGGACCTCAGCCACCGCACGGACTCGACGTCCACGGCACACCCTCTCCAGAACCCACGCTGGCACTCCATCGACCAGAGTGCTAGTTTCGTCGTTGGCACTCTCCGCTTGAGTGTGCCAGCCCAGACTCAGCACGAAAGTGGAGGTCGACGAAGTGTCGGTCAACATCAAGCCCCTCGAGGACCGCATCGTGGTCAAGCCGCTCGACGCGGAGCAGACCACCGCGTCGGGCCTGGTCATCCCGGACACCGCCAAGGAGAAGCCGCAGGAGGGCGAGGTCCTGGCCATCGGTCCCGGTCGCATCGACGACAACGGCAACCGGGTCCCGCTCGACGTGGCGATCGGCGACAAGGTGATCTACAGCAAGTACGGCGGCACTGAGGTCAAGTACGGCGGCGAGGAGTACCTCATCCTCTCCGCCCGCGACGTCCTCGCCGTCGTCTCCTGACGCACCCGGCGGCCCGGCCGGCGGTGACCCGGCGGCCGGGCGTCGGGCAGGTCAGGAATTCGCAGACTTAGGAGAGCAATGCCCAAGATCCTGGAGTTCGACGAGAGCGCCCGCCGCGCCCTCGAGCGGGGCGTCGACGCCCTGGCGGACACCGTCAAGGTGACGCTCGGCCCGCGCGGCCGTTACGTGGTCCTCGACAAGAAGTGGGGCGCGCCGACCATCACCAACGACGGTGTGACCGTCGCGCGTGAGATCGAGCTCGACGACCCGTTCGAGAACCTCGGCGCCCAGCTGACCAAGGAGGTCGCCACCAAGACCAACGACATCGCGGGTGACGGCACCACCACCGCGACCGTCCTGGCCCAGGCGATGGTCCACGAGGGCCTCCGCGCCGTCGCGGCCGGCGCCAACCCGATGGCGCTCAAGCGTGGCATGGACGCTGCCGCCGAGGTGGTCAGCAACGAGCTGCTCAAGTCCGCCCGCGAGGTCGAGGCCAAGGAGGACATGGCCTCGGTGGCGACGATCTCCAGCCGCGACGAGGTCATCGGTGGCCTCCTCGCCGACGCCTTCGACAAGGTCGGCAAGGACGGTGTGATCACCGTCGAGGAGTCCAACACGATGGGCACCGAGCTGGAGTTCACCGAGGGGATGCAGTTCGACAAGGGCTACATCTCGGCCTACTTCGTCACCGACCCGGAGCGGATGGAGACGGTCCTCGAGGACCCCTACATCCTGCTCCACCAGGGCAAGATCTCGGCGGTCGCCGAGCTGCTGCCGCTGCTGGAGAAGGTCATCTCCTCGGGCAAGCCGCTGTTCATCCTCGCCGAGGACGTCGAGGGCGAGGCGCTCTCGACGCTGGTCGTCAACAAGATCCGCGGCACCTTCAACGCCGCCGCGGTCAAGAGCCCGGCGTTCGGCGACCGCCGCAAGGCGATGATGCAGGACATCGCGACCCTGACCGGTGGCCAGGTCGTGGCGCCCGAGGTCGGCCTCAAGCTCGACCAGGTCGGTCTCGACGTGCTCGGCCAGGCCCGGCGCGTGGTGATCACCAAGGACAACACCACGATCGTCGACGGCGCGGGCGACCCCGCCGAGGTCGCCGGCCGGGTCAACCAGATCAAGGCCGAGATCGAGAACACCGACTCCGACTGGGACCGCGAGAAGCTGCAGGAGCGGCTGGCCAAGCTGGCCGGCGGCGTCTGCGTCATCAAGGTCGGCGCCGCCACCGAGGTGGAGCTGAAGGAGAAGAAGCACCGCATCGAGGACGCCGTCTCGGCGACCCGCGCGGCCATCGAGGAGGGCATCGTCCCCGGCGGTGGCTCTGCGCTGATCCACGCGGCGGCCGCGCTCAACGACGGCCTCGGCTTCAGCGGTGACGAGGCGGTCGGCGTGCGCGTCGTGCGCGTCTCCCTCGACGAGCCGCTGCGCTGGATCGCGGAGAACGGCGGTGCCAACGGCTACGTCGTCACCACCAAGGTGCGCGAGCTCGGCGTCGGCAACGGCTACAACGCCGCCACCGAGCAATATGGCGACCTGGTGGCCCAGGGCGTCCTCGACCCGGTCAAGGTGACCCGCTCCGCGCTGGTCAACGCCGCCTCGATCGCGGGCATGCTGCTCACGACCGAGACCCTGGTCGTCGACAAGCCCGAGGAGGAGGAGCCGGCTGCCGCCGGTCACGGCCACGGCCACGGCCACTAGAACCACTCACGACGCTGACCCGCCCGTTCAGTACGGGCGGGTCAGCGTCATTTCAGCCGTGGCAGTCCGGCTCGGGGACGGGACGGTCGACGCCCTGGAGCAGCCAGATGGTCCGCCCGCCGCAGCCGGTTCCGTGCTCGACGTAGCGCTGCCGCACGTCGCGCTCCAGCGCCTCGCCCTGCGAGGTCCAGGTGTCGAACGGCCACCACTCGACCAGCCAGGTCGGCGCGTCCCGGCCGTTCACCATCGCTCGGAACCTGGTCAGGTCGGGGTCGCGCGCCCGCATGGGGAGGCTCCACAGGTAGGGGTACGGCGAGGGCAGGCCGCTCTCGAGCTGCAGGTCGGCCCGGCCGCCGAAGACCACGAGCGTGTCGCCGGGCTCGGCCACCGCCCGCAGCGCCACGCCGGTGTCGTGCTCGTCGAACTCCTGCCTCCCCGCGAGGTTCCAGGCGGCCCAGCCGGCCAGGCAGACCACGGTCGAGACGACCATCAGCGGCACCAGCCGCTCCCGCCACCTGGTCCCGAGCAGCGCCACGGCCAGCAGGGTCCCCGGCACCAGGCCGAACGCGTAGTCCTGCCAGAAGCTCCCACCGAGGGCCAGCGCCACCACGTCGAAGGCGATCATCGCCACGACGGCCGCGGTGAGCGGGGCGTCCAGGCGCCAGCTGCGGCGGACGCGGAGGAGGTACGCCGCCAGCACCACCGCGATCCCGTCGACCACGAGGATGAGCAGGAGGACCAGGGCCCGCCGCATCGGGGCCTCGGCGGGGCCGTCGCCGAGCACGGCCGAGGCGTCGGCGCGGAAGCCGTAGACGGCGTACCACAGCGTGTGCAGTCCTACGCCGGCCGCGAGCGCCCACCCGATCGTGGCCAGCACCGGCACCGCGAACCCGGCCAGGGCCACGCCGGCGAGCCGGGCGAGGTCGCGGCCACCCAGCCGGCCGGCCAGCGCGCTCGCGACCATCAGCACGCCGGTGAACACCGCTCCGCCCGCGAGGTTCTGCTTGAGCCCCACGGCGCAGGCCGCCAGCAGCCCGGCCGCGAACGCCGGCCACCCGGACCGGTTCCGGACGGCCACCACCGCCAGCCCGGCCGCGGCCACCAGGAACGGCAGCGCGAGCACCTCGCCCTTGGCCGCGACCAGATCCATGACCGGCGTGGTCACCAGCGCGGCGGCCGCGATGGCCGTCCAGCGGCCCGCCCGCTCGTCGGCGACCAGCCGGCCGAGCCAGGCGGCGAGGAGCACCAGCGCCGCGCAGGCGACCGCGCCGACCACCCGGATGGCCAGCGGTCCGCCGACGGCGTCGGCGAGCTTGTAGATCGCGATGAGGGAGGGCGGGCGGTCGACGAAGTAGGTGCCGAAGAGGCTGCCGGCCTCCGGGTGCCACGAGCGGGCGACCAGCACGAAGCCGGCCTCGTCGGCGCGGACCGGCCGGGTCAGCCCGACCAGGCGGACCAGGCCGGCGAGGGCCGCTGCGACGGCGACGGTCCGGCGCGAGTCGGCCAGCCGCGGGATCACCGGGAGATCATGTCAATGCCCCGTCCCGGCCATCGCGGGCCGCCGGGCGTGGCAGCTAGGTTGCCCGGATGCGCCGTACGTCGTCCGTCGTCCCCACCGTGTTCCTCACCGTGCTCCTCGCCGCCGGCCTGGCCGTGTCCGGCCCCGGCCCCGCCAGCGCCAAGCCTCATCCCACCCACGCGCGGGTCCACGACCGGTCCGGCGACGCACCGGCCGGGATCGACCTGGTGTCGGGGACCTACGGGATCAACCGCAAGCAGGCGACGTTCACGGCCAAGGTCCGCAAGCTGACCGACACCACCTTCCTGGCCTTCGAGATCTGGCCGCTCACCGACGCGTGGGACCGGCTCGCGGTCTTCAAGGAGAACGGCAAGGTCGTGGGTCGGGTCTACTTCGTCGACAACAGCCTCGAGGACTCCGACCAGCCGGTGCCGCACCTGGTGAGGTGCCGCGGCCTCCAGGTGCGCTGGCACCAGGCGAGCGGCTCGGTGAGCGTGGTCTGGCCGCAGTCGTGCCGGCAGGCCTCGCGCCCCTCGACGCTCCCCTTCGAGTTCCGCGTCTTCTCCCGGGTCGGTGGGGTGCGGAACCCACCGCACGACTCGCTACCTGCCCGGACGCTCGGCTTCTGATCCGCCGACGGACCGGCCGATCGACCGGCCGATAGACTGGCCCGGATGGAGCTGCCCGAGAAGTTCGCCCCGCTGGGCCTGACCTACGACGACGTCCTCCTCCTGCCCGGTCACTCCGACCTCGCCCCCCAGGACATCGACACCACGACGCGGCTGACCCGCGAGATCACGATCAGGGTGCCGCTGGTCAGCGCGGCCATGGACACAGTGACCGAGTCGCGGATGGCGATCGCGATGGCCCGGCAGGGTGGCCTCGGCGTGCTCCACCGCAACCTCTCGATCGACGACCAGGCCTACCAGGTCGACCTGGTGAAGCGGACCCAGACCGGGATCATCTCCAACCCGGTGACCATCGGTCCCGACGCGACGCTGGAGCAGCTCGACCAGCTGGCCGGTGAGTACCGCATCTCCGGCTTCCCCGTGGTCGACGCCGACAACCGGCTGCTCGGCATCATCACCAACCGCGACCTGAGGTTCACGCCGGTCGCGGAGTGGTCGACCACCAAGGTCGACGAGGTGATGACCCCGATGCCGCTCATCACCGGCCCGGTGGGCATCTCCCGCGAGGACGCCACGCTGCTGCTGCGCAAGCACAAGCGCGAGCGGCTCCCGCTGGTCGACGACAAGGGCCGGCTGGGTGGCCTGATCACGGTCAAGGACTTCGTGAAGTCCGAGCAGTTCCCGCTGGCCTCCAAGGACGCCGACGGCAGGCTCATGGTCGGCGCCGCGATCGGCTACTTCGGCGATGCGTGGCAGCGGGCTACGACCCTCATCGAGGCGGGCGTCGACGTGCTGGTCGCGGACACCGCCCACGGCAACGTGCGGATGCTGCTCGACATGGTCAAGCGGCTCAAGACCGATCCGGCCACCGCCCACGTCCAGGTCATCGGCGGCAACGTCGCCACCCGCGAGGGTGCGCAGGCCTTCGTCGATGCGGGCGCGGACGGCGTCAAGGTCGGTGTCGGCCCCGGGTCGATCTGCACCACCCGGGTCGTCACCGGCGTCGGCGTACCCCAGGTCAGTGCGGTCCACGACGCAGCGCTGGCCTGTGTGCCGGCCGGAGTCCCCGTCATCGCCGACGGCGGGCTGAAGTACTCCGGCGAGATCGCCAAGGCGATCGTCGCGGGTGCCGACAGCGTGATGATCGGCTCGCTGCTCGCCGGCTGCGAGGAGTCGCCCGGCGACCTCGTCTTCGTCAACGGCAAGCAGTTCAAGTCCTACCGGGGCATGGGCTCGCTCGGCGCGATGTCATCGCGCGGCAAGAAGTCCTACTCCAAGGACCGCTACTTCCAGGCCGAGGTCGCCAGCGACGACAAGATCGTCCCCGAGGGCATCGAGGGCCAGGTCGCCTACCGGGGCCCGCTGGCCGCGGTGGCCCACCAGCTCATCGGCGGCCTCAACCAGTCGATGTTCGACGTCGGCGCGCGCACCATCCCCGAGCTGCAGCAGAAGGGCCGGTTCATCCGGATCACCTCCGCCTCGCTCAAGGAGAGCCACCCGCACGACGTCGAGATGACCGTCGAGGCGCCCAACTACTCCGGCTGAGCGCTCACCGCACCGCCGGCGGGATGTTGGCGTTGCGGTGGAAGACGTTGTGCGGGTCGTAGGTCGCCTTGATCTGGGCCAGCCGGGCGTACTTCTCCGGACCGTAGGCCAGCTCGACCGAGCTCCGTGCGTCGAACTCCGAGTTCCCGTTCACGTAGAGGCCGTCGTCGGCGGACAGCGGGAGCAGGGAGTCGGTCATGGACCGCACCCACTCACGCTCGCCGGGCAGCATCTCCGCCACGGGACAGACGCCGATCATGAACATGCCGAAGCGCGGGGACCGTCCGCCCCCGAACGCCGTCGCATCCTCGGCGACCCGCGAGTACGCGCCGTCGAGGCGGTAGAACAGCACCAATGACAGCGGCGAGGTCTTCCTCGGGAAGTGCTCGGTGACGGCGTCGATCACGTCGTCGGACAGCTCCTTGACGTAGCAGCCCTTGTCGTAGGCGTAGAGCCCCCAGGCGTTGGCCTCGTCGAGCATCTTCTGCAGCTCGACGTAGGGCATCGGTGTGGCGAACTCGAAGAGCGGGGGTACGCCGTCCGTCAGTGCGGCGCAGACCTCGGCGTGGTGCTCCGCGGAACCCGTGCCCACCACGAGGGTCGCGTAGCCGGGTGCCAGCTGGTGCTCCTCGGGCACGAAGGGTGCCGGCGGCGCGTTGAGGCCGGCGACCATCACGTTGACGTCGTCGGGGAGGCCGTCGATGACGTCTCGTGCGTGGCGCATCATCGCCGCCCCTTGGTCGACCGACCAGAACAGCAGGGCGAAGTGGATCATCGGCCCGACCTCGAGCAGGGCGAACTCGAACTCGGTGACCACCCCGAAGTTGCCGCCTCCACCTCGGATGGCCCAGAAGAGGTCGGGGTTCTCCGCCGGCGAGGCGACACGGGCCTGGCCATCGGCCGTCACCACGCGCGCCGACACGAGGTTGTCGATGGTGAGGCCTCCGAGCCGTGAGAGCCATCCCATTCCGCCCCCCAGGGTCAGGCCACCCACGCCGGTGTGGCTCACCAGCCCGGCGGGCACCGCGAGGCCGTGGGCCTGCGTGGCCGCGTCCACGTCGCCGAGCAGGGCGCCGCCGGCCACGAGGGCGCGACGGGTGTCGGGGTCCACGTGGACCTGGTTCATGCCACCGAGATCGATGACGATGCCGTCGTCGACCACAGACGTGCCGGACATGGCGTGCGCGCCGCCGCGTACCGCGATCTCGAGGCCCTGCTCGACGGCGAACCCCACCGCTGCCTGGACGTCGGCCTCGTCCAGGCACCGGGCGATCACGAGCGGCCGCCCGTCGATACCCGCGTTCCAGACCTTGCGCGCCTCGTCGTAGGCGAGGTCCGTCGCATCCACCACGTCGCCCCTCATCCGCGACCGCAGGGTGGCACTCGGGCTCTCGGCTGTCTGGGTCACGGGAAGCTCCTCACGAAGGGCGGACGCCGCAACCCGGATGCAGCTCGGAACCTTCCACGCTAGAGACGCCGCCCGAGGCTGCCCATGGCACGAACGGGTGGTCGGGGCTACATGTAGAGGCCAGTGCCCTCGTTCTTCCCCGTCGCCGAGGCGGTGTCGGGGATGTCCTCGGGCCGCAGCTGGGTGACGACCTCCTTCACGGGGTCGGTCATCGCGGTGATCCGCATCGCCTGCCGGGTGGTGGCGTCCTCGAACACGTTCCGGACGAACCGCCCGTTCCCGAACGCCGGCGGCCGCGGGTCGGGGACCAGCCGCTTGAACGCCGCCTCGACGCCGTCCAGCAGCGTGAAGCCCGCCTTGTCGGCGTAGAGCCGGAAGATCGCCCACAGCTCGTCGGGGTCGTAGTCGGCGAAGTGAATCGTGGTCGGGAAGCGCGAGGCGATCCCGGGGTTGGAGTCGACGAACCGCTGCATCTCCTTGGGGTAGCCGGCCGCGATCACGACCACCTCGTCGCGCCGGTCCTCCATCAGCTTGAGCAGGGTGGAGATCGCCTCGTTGCCGTAGTCGCGGAAGGAGTCGGGCGGGACCAGCGAGTAGGCCTCGTCGATGAAGAGGACGCCGCCGGAGGCCTGGTTGAACCGCGAGGTGGTGCGGGGCGCGGTCTGGCCGATGTACTCGCCGACCAGGTCGGTCCGGCTCACCTCGATGAGGTGTCCGTTGGCCAGCACCCCGAGCTGGGCGTAGATGCGCGAGAGCAGCCGGGCGACGGTGGTCTTGGCGGTGCCGGGGTTGCCGGTGAAGATCATGTGCCGCGACTTCTCTGAGGGCGGCATGCCGGCCTCGGTGCGCAGCTTCTCGGCCTTGAGCTCGGCGACCAGCCGCTTGACCTGCTCCTTGACCGGCGCGAGGCCGACCAGCTGCTCGAGCTCGGCCATCGGGTCGCCGATCTCGACCTCGGGCACCGCGAGCTGCGGCACGTCCTCGCCGCCCTCGGACGAGGTGAGCGCGACGCCCTGCGGCGTGACGGTGGCACCGGCCGGCAGGACCGGCTTCTGGTCGGCGTACTGCTCGAGCAGCTTCTTGGCCATCGGGTTCACGGCGACCGGTGGCGCGGTGAAGACGCTGGTCAGGTCGTCGAGATAGCCGGTGCGGCTCGGGCACGAGGTCGAGCCGGTGAAGGTCGGGAGCCCGGCCACGAGCTCGGCGACCTGGGTGGCCATCGCCAGCCACAGCCGGACCGCGTCGATCTGACCGCTCACCATCCCGCGGGCCAGCCAGCCGCGGTTGTCCGACATCCAGTCGTCGCCGTTGTAGCCGGGTTCCATCTGCTCGAACGCCGCGTTGAGGGCGCCGAACCGCTCGCTGCCGACCGCCGCGGCCAGCGCCGCGGGGAGCTCGTCGACGTTGTCGTGCAGCGCCATCGAGACGATGACCTCGTCGATCGACTGGGCGCGGCTGACCACGCTGCTGAGCACGTGGTGGGCGGCCTCGAGGCCGTTGATCGACCACACCAGCTGGCCGGTCCACCCGCGGCCCTCGGAGAAGGTCTGGGCGTCCTGCTCGGTGCAGACCTGCTCGCGCCAGGTCTTCGCGATGGTGTCCCACGGTGCGGTCTCGTGGAGCGTGCGGAGCTCGGCGTCGTCGAGCACCTTGTGCAGCATCGCGGTGAAGGTGGCCGCCCGCGAGGCGTACTGAGGCACGTCGGCGAAGACCGCCACGCACTCGAGGGTGAGCTCGAGCGCCTTGATGCGGGCCTCGGCGCCGAGGTCGCGCTGGCGCCACCACATGTCGAGGTGCCAGGTGTCGTCGCTGTTCACGTAGTAGGTGATCCGCGGGAACGTCGGCGTGTAGGAGTCCGACAGCCACGGCTTCAGCAGCTCGTCGCCGAGGCTGGCGTGGCTGCCGGCCCAGACCGGGATCGCGCTGGGCAGGTAGGTGATGAGGTTCCACAGGAACGGCACCGCGCCCGACGTGCCGGCCTTCCAGCTGCCGCCCGGTGGCGTGCCGCCCTGGCCGCGCGGGTCCTCGGCCAGCGCCTTGAGCCGCTGCTGGGTCGTCTCGAGCCAGTCCGGGGGAAGCACCCACGGGTCGCTGGTGCCGAGGACGTCGAGGTGCGGCTCGGGGCGCAGCAGCGGCGCGAGGTGTTCGGGGAGCACGGGCACGGCCTAGGAGTGTGCCTCATTTCCGGCCGGGAGGCCGGGCGATGGGAGACTCGGTGCGTGACCGAGATCGAGATCGGCCGGGCCAAGCGCGCGCGCCGCGCCTACTCCTTCGACGACGTGGCCATCGTGCCCTCGCGGCGCACCCGCGACCCCGAGGAGGTCAGCGTCGACTGGCAGATCGACGCCTACCGGTTCGAGCTCCCGGTCCTGGCCGCGCCCATGGACTCGGTGATGTCGCCGGCCACCGCCATCGCGCTCGGGAAGTACGGCGGCCTCGGCGTGCTCAACCTCGAAGGCATCTGGACGCGCTATGAGGACCCGGCCCCGCTGCTGGCGGAGGTTGCCGGCCTGCGCGGTGCGCAGGCGACGGCGCGGCTCCAGGAGATCTACTCCGAGCCGGTCAAGGCAGAGCTCATCACCGAGCGGGTCCGCGAGGTGCGCGACGCGGGGGTCACCGTGGCCGGCTCGCTGTCGCCCCAGCACACGCGCGAGTTCGCCAAGACCGTGGTCGACGCCGGCGTCGACATGTTCGTGATCCGGGGGACGACTGTCAGCGCCGAGCACGTGTCGTCCCAGGCCGAGCCGCTGAACCTCAAGGAGTTCATCTACGAGCTCGACGTGCCGGTCATCGTCGGCGGCTGCGCCACCCACCAGGCCGCGCTGCACCTGATGCGCACCGGCGCGGCCGGCGTCCTGGTCGGCTTCGGCGGCGGCGCCGCGCACACCACCAAGACCGTGCTCGGCGTGGCCGTCCCCATGGCCAGCGCCGTGGCCGACGTGGCCGCCGCCCGTCGTGACTACCTCGACGAGTCCGGCGGCCGCTACGTGCACGTCATCGCCGACGGCTCGATCGGCAAGTCCGGCGACATCGCCAAGGCGATCGCCTGTGGCGCCGACGCGGTCATGGTGGGCTCGCCGTTCGCGCGCGCGTCCGACGCCCCCGGCCAGGGCTTCCACTGGGGTGCCGAGGCCCATCACGGCACGCTGCCGCGCGGCGAGCGGGTCGAGTTCGAGGCGGTCGGGACGCTGCAGGAGATCCTGTTCGGCCCCTCCCGGGTGGCCGACGGCACCATGAACCTGATCGGCGCGCTCAAGCGCTCGATGGCCACCACCGGCTACACCGAGCTCAAGGAGTTCCAGCGGGTCGAGGTCGTCGTCGTCGACTGAGTCACCGCTGGGGTTGCTAGGTGAGCCGGGCCAGCAACGCCCGGGCGTACGCCGCCTCGGGGCTCACGTCGACGTGGCGTGCGCCGCCCGAGCTGACGGCCCAGGAGACCAGGTCGGGCGCCTCCGGCGGGCCGGGCACCCGCTCGAGGCTCTCGAACGCCGCGCCGAGCAGCTCGCGCAGCTGGTCCTCGCGGGGCAGCCAGAGCGCCTCCTGCGCCTCCAGGCTGTCCAGCGCCCACTCGGTGGTGCCGTTGAAGGCCAGGATCGGCGGGCCGTCCGGCGGCTGGACGGTCTGGACGACCATGTCGCTGAGCACGAAGACGTGCTCGTCGAGGTCGCGGTCCGGCACCACGAACGTGTCGCCCGGGCAGGGCTCCCACCCCACACCGGCGTCGCGGAGCGCGCGGGCGAGCTCGAGAGACAGCACATAACCAGTGTGCCTCGCCCGGTTGGTTGAGGAGGATGGCGCTCGATGACCGCCGAACTGCTGCCCCTGCTCGAGCGCTACTACGACGAGGTGCCGCGCGCGAACGCCGACACCGAGGAGCACGGGCCCTTCACGGTCTTCGTCTCGCGGGGTGGCTGGCCCTACTACGCCCGGCCCCGGCTCGGGCTCACCGACGACGTGACGCCCCAGGAGGTGCGGTCGGTGCTCGCCCGGCTCGAGGAGCTCGGCATCCCGCCCACGATCGAGTGGGTCGACGAGAACACGCCGGGGCTGCGCGCCGCGGCGCTCGCGGCCGGGGTCGAGGTCCACGGCTACCCGCTCATGGTGCTGGCCGGTGAGCCGGTCCCGCGCGAGAGTCCGGCCGTTGTACGCCGGATGGAGCCCGACGACCCGGACCTCGCCGCAGCGCGAGCCGCGGTCTCGGTGGGGTTCAGCCAGGTCGACACCAGCATCGGCCCGGCGTCGGTCGCGGAGCGTGACGCCAAGGTCGCCGAGGACGCCGGACACGTCGAGACCCTGGCCGCGCTGCTCGGCGCCGGGATGTCGGTCATGTACGCCGCCTTCGACCCCGAGCTGGGCGCGGTCGGCGCCGGGAACCACAACCCGCGCGGCGAGGTCACCGAGATCGTCGGGGTCGGCGTGCTCCCCGCGCAGCGCCGGCGCGGCATCGCGGGCCACCTCACCTGGGCGCTGGCCCGGGACGCCGCGGACGCGGGGGTCAGCACCGTGTTCATGTCGGCGGGGAGCGACGACGTGGCACGGATCTATGCAGGGGTCGGCTTCCGCCGGGTCGGCACCGCCTGCATCGCCGAGGGTGCCTGATCCCTGGACGTTCACCCACGGTTGCAGCGCCACGCCTGTCAAGATGGACGGTATGGACCGGGGTCCGAGCGCACTCAGTCCCGAGGCGCGGGTCCGGGCGCTTGCCGCCATCTCCGGGCCCGGCTCGGAGGAGCTGGACGTCCTCGTCGTCGGTGGCGGTGTCGTCGGTGCCGGCGTGGCCCTCGACGCGGTCACGCGCGGGCTCAGCACCGGGTTGCTGGAGCAGCGCGACCTGGCCAGCGGCACCAGCAGCCGCAGCAGCAAGCTGATCCACGGCGGGCTCCGCTACCTCGAGATGCTCGACTTCGGCCTGGTGCGGGAGGCGCTGCAGGAGCGCGGCCTGCTCTACACCCGGCTGGCGCCGCACCTGATCCGGCCGGTGCCGTTCCTCTACCCACTGACCCACCGGGGTTGGGAGCGCCCCTACGTCGGCAGCGGGCTCCTCCTCTACGACGCCATGGCGAGGTTCGGCCCGACCGATGCGGGGCTGCCGCGGCACCGGCACCTGACCCGCAAGGCGGTGGCCCGGATCGCGCCGGACTTCGCGCCGGAGTCGATCGCCGGGGCGATCCGCTACTACGACTGCCAGGTCGACGACGCGCGACTGGTGCTGACCGTCGCCCGCACCGCCGCGGCCCACGGCGCCCTGGTCGCCAACCGGGTCCGGGTCACCGGGTTCGTCCGCGAGGGCGAGCGGGTGGTCGGGGTGCGCGCCCTCGACCTCGAGGACGGCGGCGAGCTCGAGATCCGGGCCCGCGTCGTGGTCAACGCCGCCGGGGTCTGGACCGACGAGATCCAGGCGATGGTCGGCGGCCGTGGCGCGCTGCACGTGCAGGCGTCCAAGGGCATCCACCTCGTCGTCCCGCGCGACCGGATCCGCTCCGAGGCCGGCTTCATCGTCCGGACCGAGACGTCGGTGCTGTTCGTGATCCCGTGGGGGCGGCACTGGATCATCGGCACCACCGACACCCCGTGGAACCTCGACAAGGCGACCCCGGCCGCCAGCCGCACCGACATCGACTACGTCCTCAACCACGTCAACGCGATCCTCCGCGAGCCCCTCGACCACGAGGACGTCGAGGGTGTCTACGCCGGGCTGCGACCGCTGCTCTCCGGCGAGTCCGAGCCGACCTCGCGGATCTCGCGCGAGCACACCGTGGTCACGCCGGTGCCCGGCCTGGTGATGATCGCGGGCGGCAAGCTCACGACGTACCGCGTGATGGCCCGCGACGCCGTCGACGCCGCTGCGCACTCGCTCACCTCGAGCGGCACGACCGTCCGTGACTCGATCACCCACCGCGTGCCGCTCCTCGGCGCGGACGGCTTCGAGACCCGCACCAACCAGCGCGTCCAGCTCAGCCGCCGCTCGGGGCTGCACCTGGCCAGGATCGACCACCTGCTCGGGAGGTACGGCGACCTGGTCGACGACCTCCTCGCCATGATCGAGAAGCGAGCCGAGCTGGCCGAGCCGCTCGATGGTGCCGACGACTACCTCGCCGCCGAGGTGGTCTACGCCGTCACCCACGAAGGTGCGCGCCACCTCGACGACGTCCTCACCCGCCGGACCCGCATCTCGATCGAGACCTTCGACCGTGGCGTCCGGGCCGCGCCGGTCGCCGCCGCGCTGATGGCTGCCGAGCTCGGCTGGGACGACGCCCGGGTCGACGACGAGGTGGACCGCTACCTGCGGCGCGTGGCCGCCGAGCGCGAATCGCAGGACAAGCTCACCGACCAGGAGGCCGACGAGGCGCGGGTCAAGGCCCGCGACATCCTGTAGCCCCCGCTGGTCGAGCTCGTCGAGACCTCCGCAGCGGAGGCACCCGCCTTCGCCCTCCGGCGTTGTCTCGACCCGCCCACGGGGCGGCGTTGACAAACTAGAACACGTTCCACCACGCTGGCGCGTGTGACCCAGGGCCTTCCGGCCGACCTCAAGCTCCAGCGCACCGCGCGCGACTCCGCGACGGTGCCCGCGCTCCTCGAAGGCTGGCTGGCCGACGCCCTGCCCGCCGGCGCCGAGCCGCAGGTGAGGCTGCACAGCGGCATCGACTCCAACGGGATGTCGTCGGAGACTCTCGTCTTCGACGCGACCTGGACCGAGGACGGCGCGCGCAGGACCGGCGAGTACGTCGCCCGGGTGGCGCCCTCGCCCGACGAGCTCCCGGTCTTCCAGGACTACGCGCTGCAGGACCAGTACGACGCCATGCGCGTCGTCGCCGAGCGCACCGACGTGCCGGTGCCGGCGGTCGGGCTGTTCGAGCCGACCGGCGAGGTGCTGGGCACGCCGTTCTTCCTCATGGACCGGATCGAGGGCGTCGTGCCACCCGACGTGCCGCCGTACAACTGGGGTGACAACTGGCTGGCCGATGCCTCGGCGGAGGACCAGCGGCGGCTGCAGGACAACACGGTGCGGGCGATCGCCGGGCTGCACTCGATCCAGGACGCCGAGGACGCCTTCGCGTTCCTGGCCCGGGCCGACCAGTCGGGGGACACCGCGCTGGCCCGCAACCTGGACTGGGTCCGCGGGTGGTACCAGTGGGCGGTCCCCGGCCTCGGCCGGTCGCCGATCGCCGAGCGGGCACTCACGTGGCTGGAGGACAACCTCCCGGACACCAGCGGCTCCGACACCGTGCTCTGCTGGGGCGACGCCCGGATCGGCAACGTCCTCTACCGCGACTTCGCCCCGGTCGGAGTGCTCGACTGGGAGATGGCCGCGCTCGGCCCGCGCGAGATGGACCTGTCCTGGATCGTCTTCGCCCACATGGTCTTCGAGTCGATCACCGCGGTCTTCGAGCTGCCGGGGATGCCGCACTTCATGCGCGAGGAGGACGTGAAGGCGACCTACGCCGAGCTGACCGGCGTCCGGCTCGGCGACCTGAGCTGGTACCACCTCTACAACGCCGTCCAGTGGTGCGTGGTGTTCATGCGCACGGGCGCGCGGCAGCTCCACTTCGGCGAGATCGAACGGCCCGACGACATCGAGACGCTGTTCCACCACAAGCCGCTGATGGAGCGGCTCCTGGCCGAGGTGGGCGCGTGAGCAGGCTGGCTGATGAGTAGGTGGGCCGGCGGCATCGGCCCGCTCGATGAGTTCCCGCTGCACCAGGCGCCGCTGCCGCTGACGTGGGTGGCCAGCAGCGACCGCAACTTCTACGACCGGTCCTACTTCAACGCCCACGACCGGACCGGCGACGTCTTCTGCATCTTCGGCCACGGCTACTACCCCAACCTCGGCACCAAGGACGCGTTCTTCCTGGTCCGCCGCGGCGAGACCCAGACCGCGGTCCACTTCGGGGACCCGATCGACGACGACCGGCTCAACCAGCACGTCGGTGCCTACCGCTGCGAGGTGGTCGAGCCCCTGCAGCGGATCCGGGTCGTCTTCGAGGAGACCGAGGGCATCGCCGCCGACCTCACCTGGGAGGGGCTGTTCCCCGTGGTGCGCGAGCAGCCGCACGTCATGCGGGCCGGCTCGCGGGTGACGCTCGACGCGCAGCGGTTCGCCCAGCTCGGCACCTGGTCCGGCACCGTCGTGGTCGACGGCGAGGAGACCGCGGTGACCCCGGACCGCTGGATCGGCTCGCGGGACCGCTCGTGGGGCATCCGCCCGGTCGGCGAGGCGGTGCCGCCGGGCGCCCCGGCCGACCCCGAGTTCGAGGGCATGTGGTGGCTCTACGTGCCGATGGCCTTCGACGACTTCGCCGTCGTGCTGATCGTCCAGGAGGAGCCCGACGGCCTCCGCACCCTCAACGACTGCACCCGGATCTGGCGCGACGGCCGGGTCGAGCAGCTCGGCTGGCCGCTGGTCAGGGTGCACTACGCCTCCGGCACCCGAGTCCCCACCGGCGCCTCCATCACGTGCACGACACCGGAGGGCAAGCCGGTCCAGCTCGAGGTCGAGTCGCTGCTGCCGGTGCCGCTCCACGTCGGCGGCGGCTACGGCGGCGACCCCGACTGGGGCCACGGCGTCTGGAAGGGTCCGGGTTTCGCCGAGCGGGTCACCTACGACCTCACCGACCCGGAGGTCACCGGCCGGGTGATGTTCGGCGTCATCGATCACGTCGGCCGCGCGGTCTGTGACGGCGCGGAGGGCTGGGGGCTCTTCGAGCACGGCGCCCTCGGCCGCCACGACCCCAGCGGCTTCGCCGACTGGTTCACCCTCGCCCCCTGATCGGAGCAGCCATGTCCCTCGACCGCGATGCGTTCTTCATCGACGGCGGCTGGGCGGCGCCGGCCTCGGGTGACCTGCTCGAGGTGGTCTCACCGCACTCCGAACAGGTCGTGGCCCGGGTCCCCGAGGGCTCGGCCGCCGACATCGACGCCGCGGTGGCCGCGGCCCGCCGCGCCTTCGACGAGGGCCCGTGGCCACGGATGTCGCCGCGGGAGCGGATCGACGTCGTCCAGGCGTTCTCGGGGTTGTACGCCGGCAGGCTCGCCGAGATGGCCGAGCTGATCACCCTCGAGATGGGCTCGCCGTCGTCGTTCTCGAACCTCGCGCAGTCGCCGGCGCCGTGGATGCAGATCGAGGCGTTCCTCGGCATCGCGCGCGAGTTTCCGTGGGAGGAGGAGCGGCCCGGCGTGCTCGGCGCGCCGGTCGTCGTACGCCGCGAGCCGGTGGGCGTGGTGGCGGCGATCCCGCCGTGGAACGTCCCGCAGTTCACGATCATGTCCAAGCTGGTCCCGGCGCTGCTGGCCGGCTGCACGGTGGTCGTGAAGCCCGCGCCGGAGACCCCGCTCGACGGCTACCTCCTGGCCGAGCTGCTGACCGAGGCCGCGGTGCCCGCCGGCGTGGTCAACATCGTGGCCGCCGGCCGTGAGGTGGGTGAGCACCTGGTCGCGCACCCGGGCGTGGACAAGGTGGCGTTCACCGGCTCGACCGCGGCGGGCCGCCGGATCGCCGCGGTCTGCGGCGAGCAGCTCAAGCGGGTCTCGCTCGAGCTGGGCGGCAAGTCCGCGGCGATCGTGCTCGACGACGCCGACCTCGAGGCCACGATGGCCGGCCTCCGGTTCACCGCCCTGATGAACTCCGGCCAGGCCTGCGTGGCCCAGACCCGCATCCTGGCCTCGCGCGCCCGCTACACCGACGTCGTCGACGCCCTGGTCGAGACGGTCGCCTCGATGCCGGTCGGCGACCCGTCCGACCCGGCCACCGAGATCGGCCCGCTGGTCGCCCAGCGGCAGCAGGAGCGGGTGGAGAAGTACATCGCCGTCGGCCAGGAGGAGGGCGCCCGCGTCGCGCTCGGCGGCAACGGCATGCCCGACGGGCTCTCGTCGGGCTGGTACGTCCGGCCCACCGTCTTCGCCGAGGTCGACAACCGGATGCGGATCGCCCAGGAGGAGATCTTCGGCCCGGTGCTGTCGGTGATCGCCTACGACGACGTCGACGACGCGGTCCGGATCGCCAACGACTCCGACTACGGCCTCGCCGGCACGGTGTGGACCTCCGACCGCGAGGCGGGGCTGAACGTCGCCCGCCGGGTCCGCGCCGGCACCTACGGCGTGAACACCTACACGATGGACTTCGCCGCGCCGTTCGGCGGCCACAAGTCCTCGGGCATCGGCCGGGAGTTCGGCCCCGAGGGGCTGGCGCACTACACCGAGCTCAAGTCGATCTACACCTAGAGTCTCCTAGGGCTTGGTGGCCAGCGTCAGCGCGAAGTCGCCGTCCGGGTCGGTCCAGACCCTGCTCACCGCCAGGCCCGCGGTCTCGAGCTCGGCGGCGATCCGGCTGACTCGGAACTTCGTGGAGATCTCGATGCGGATCTCGGCACCCATGGCCAGGTCGAGCACCAGGTCGGCGCCCGGGATGGTCACCCGTTGCGGGGTCTCCGAGCGCAGCCGGAGGTCCATCCGCTCCATGTGCGGGTCCCAGAACGGGATGTAGGAGAACGACGTCAGGTCGAAGTCCGCCCCGAGCTCCCTGTTGAGGACCCTCAGCGAGTTGAGGACGAACTCCGCCGTCACCCCGGCGCTGTCGTCGTAGGCCGCGACCAGCCGGTCGGCCGACTTGACCAGGTCGGTGCCGAGCAGGACCGAGTCGCCGGGCTCGAGCACGTCGGCCAGGGCGCCGAGGAAGGCGCGCCGCTCCTCGAGGTAGAGGTTGCCGATGGTGCCGCCCAGGAACGCCACCATGCGGCGCCCTCCGCGGGGCAGGTGGGCGAGGTGGAGGGTGAAGTCGCCGACCACCGCCTCGACCTCGAGGCCGTCATAGCGCTGCGCGATGGCGTCGGCCGCCTCGCGCAGCGTGCCCTCCGAGACGTCGACCGGGGCGAACCGGGTCAGCTGTCCGGCCTCGGTGAACGCGTCGAGGAGCAGCCGCGTCTTCTCGCTGGTCCCGCTGCCCAGCTCGACCAGCGTGGTCGCTCCGCTGGCCTCCGCGATCTCGCCGGCGTGGGCCTCGAGGATCGCTCGCTCGGCGCCGAAGGGGTAGTACTCCGGCAGCCGGGTGATCTCGTCGAACAGCTCCGAGCCGGCGTCGTCGTAGAGCCACTTGGGCGAGAGCGTGAGCGGGTGGCTGCCCAGCCCGCGGCGCACGTCCTCGACCAGGCTCCCGCTGGCCCAGTCGGGGTCGAGCAGCACCGACACCACCGGCATCGCCTCATCGCTCACGCCGTCCCCCTCGGGGCACCGCCGTCGGCGAGCCGGACGCCGGACAGCGCCCAGCGCGCACCCGGTGGGAAGAAGTTGCGGTAGCTCGCCCGGGTGTGGCCGGGCGGGGTGAAGGCACAGCCGCCGCGCAGCACCATCTGGTTGGACATGAACTTGCCGTTGTACTCGCCGATGGCGCCTTCGGCCGGGTGGAACCCGGGGTAGGGGAGGTAGGCCGACGACGTCCACTCCCAGCAGTCGCCGTAGGCCTGCCGGATGGCGCCGGTGGCCTCTCCGGCGGCGCGCGGATGGAAGGTCTCGCTGTCGGCCAGGTTGCCCTCGACGTCGAGCCCCGAGGAGCGCACGCCGTGCTCCCACTCCGCCTCGGTCGGCAGCCGCTTGCCGGCCCAGGTCGCATAGGCGTCGGCCTCGTAGTGGCTCACGTGCGCGACCGGGAGGCCGGGGTTGACCGGGAAGGTGCCGTGCAGGGTGTGCTCGAACCAGGCGCCGTCGAGCTCGACCCAGTAGAACGGCGCCTCCCACCCGTCGGCCTGCACCCGGGCCCAGCCGTCCGACAGCCACAGCTCGTGGCGGTGGTAGCCGCCGTCGGCCATGAACTCCAGCCACTCGCCATTGGTCACCAGCCGGTCGGCCAGCCGGAACGGCTCGAGGTGGACCTGGTGCAGGGGCAGCTCGTTGTCGAAGGAGAAGCCGTCACCGCGGTGGCCGATCTCGACCAGCCCGCCGTCGACGTCGACCCAGCCGAGCCGGTCGGGCTCGCTGGAGGCGCTCGGCCGGCCGGCGTACGCCGGCTGCAGCGGGTTGAGCGACAGCACGTGCTTGATGTCCATCAGCAGCAGCTCCTGGTGCTGCTGCTCGTGGTGGAAGCCGAGCTGGATCGTCTCGCCGAGCTTGCTCAGCGTGCCTTCGTCGAGGCCCGAGACGAGCTCCCGCATCCGGGCGTCGACGTTGGCGCGGTAGAGGCCGACGTCGTGAGCGCCGGGCCGGCTGACGATCCCACGCTGGGCGCGGGCGTAGCGCGGGCCGACCGCCTCGTAGTAGCTGTTGAACAGGAACCAGTACTTGTCCTGGAACGGCGCGAAGCCCGGCTCGTGGTCGGCCAGGACGAAGGTCTCGAAGAACCAGGTCACGTGGGCCCGGTGCCACTTGGTCGGCGACACGTCGGCCATCGACTGGACCGTCTGGTCCTCGGGCGACAGGGGCGCCGCGAGCCGCTCGGTGTGGGCGCGCACCTGGTCGAAGCGAGCCACGAGGGAGTCGGCGGGGAAGGGGGTGGACGTCATGGTGATGCCTCCTCGTCCGGCGCCGGGGGTGGGGGCACCGGTCTGATCTCGGACCCTAGAACCGTGCGCCGACAGTGCCCGGGCTCGGCCTCGGATGTTCGGTCTCGCGATCACCCCGCGTGTTACACGAGGCTGCCACCCCGGTGGTGAGCCCCTTGACACGGAGCCTGGGTGTGTAAAGCGACACACTGGCTACTCGGCGGTAGTGGCGCAGGTCACCACGGCCTAGGCTCGAACCATGAGCGATCGGAACCCGAGCCCGGCCGGCGGCCCGCTGGTCGAGGGGCCGCGCGATCCCGAGCACGACGCCACGGCGTCCTACGCCCTCGAGCCGGACTACGTCGCCAGCCTGACCCGGCGGATCCTGGCCACGACGGGGCAGACCGTCGAGGTGCAGAGCCCGCTGAACGGCGCGCCGCTGGCCCACGTGCCGCAGTCGAGCGCCGACGACGTCGCCCAGGCCTTCGCGCGCGCCCGCAAGGCCCAGCTCGCCTGGAGCCGGGTCGGCCTCGACGACCGGGCCCGGATGCTGCTCCGGCTCCACGACCTGATCCTCGACCGTCAGGACGAGATCATCGACCTGATCGTCCTGGAGTCCGGGAAGGCGCGAAAGCACGCGTTCGACGAGCCGGCGCACGTGGCGCTGACCGCCCGCTACTACGCCCGCACGGCCCACGAGCACCTCGACACCCAGCGCAAGCTCGGCGTCGTACCCGGCCTGACCCGGGTCGAGGTCAACCGGGTCCCGAAGGGTGTCGTGGGGATCATCAGCCCCTGGAACTACCCGTTCACGATGGCGCTCTGCGACGGCCTGCCCGCACTCCTGGCCGGCAACGCCGTGGTGGCCAAGCCGGACGCCCAGACCATGCTGTCCGCGCTGCTCGGGGCCCAGCTGCTGGAGGAGGCGGGCTTCCCGCCCGACCTGTGGACCGTCGTGGCCGGCCCGGGCGCCGACATCGGCCCGGAGATGATCGGCCGCGCCGACTACATCTGCTTCACCGGCTCGACCGCGACCGGCAGGCTCATCGCCGAGGGCTGCGCCGACCGCCTGATCGGCTGCTCGCTCGAGCTCGGTGGCAAGAACCCGATCCTGGTCCTCCGCGACGCCGACCTCGAGAAGGCCGCCGAGGGCGCGGTGCGGGCGTCGTTCTCCAACGCCGGCCAGCTCTGCGTCTCGATGGAGCGGATGTTCGTCGCCGACCAGGTCTACGACCGCTTCGTGGACCGGTTCGTGGCCCGCACCGAGGCGATGTCGCTCGGCGCCAGCCTCGACTGGGGGCTCGACATGGGCTCGCTGATCTCGCAGGCCCAGCTCGACACCGTCACCCGCCACGTCGAGGACGCCGTGGCCAAGGGCGCGCGGGTGCTGACCGGCGGCCGGGCCCGTCCCGACCTCGGCCCCTACGTCTACGAGCCGACGATCCTCGAGGGCGTCACGCCCGAGATGACCTGCTTCGGCGAGGAGACCTTCGGCCCGGTCGTGTCGGTCTACCGGTTCCACGACGAGGCCGACGCGGTGGCCCGGGCGAACGCCGGCGACTACGGCCTCAACGCCGCGATCTACAGCCAGGACGGCGCCCGCGCGCGGGCACTCGCGCGGTTCGTCAAGTGCGGGACCGTCAACATCAACGAGGGGTTCAGCGCGACGTTCGGCTCGATCGACAGCCCCATGGGCGGGATGCGCCAGTCCGGCATGGGCCGCCGACAGGGCAGTGAGGGCATCCACCGCTACACCGAGTCGCAGTCGGTGGCCACCCAGCGGCTGATCCGGTTCGGGCCGATGCTCGGGATGTCCGACCGGGCCTACGCCAAGGTCATGAACGCGAACATGCGGCTGATGAAGAAGCTCGGACGCCCCTGAGATGCCCGAACAGCTCGACTTCGACGTCCTGGTCGTCGGCTCCGGCTTCGGCGGCTCGGTCACCGCGCTCCGGCTGACCGAGAAGGGCTACCGGGTCGGGGTCGTCGAGGCGGGCGAGCGGTTCCGCGACGAGGACTTCTCCTCCGGCACCCTCGACCTGAAGCGGTACCTGTGGGCGCCCGCGCTCGGGATGTACGGCATCCAGCGCATCGACGCCGTTCGCGACACGATGATCGTGGCCGGCGCCGGGGTGGGCGGTGGCTCGCTGGTCTACGCGAACACGCTCTACGAGCCGCTGCCGGCGTTCTACGACGACCCGCAGTGGGCCCACATCACCGACTGGAAGGACGAGCTCGCGCCCTACTACGACCAGGCCAAGCGGATGCTCGGCGTGGTCGAGAACCCCGTGCGCACACCCTCCGACGAGGTCATGGAGAAGGTCGCGACCGACATGGGCGTGGCCGACACCTTCCACCCGACCCCGGTGGGCGTGTTCTTCGGCGGGCCGGGTCGGGCGCCGGGGGAGTCCGTCGAGGACCCGTTCTTCGGCGGCGTCGGCCCGGCCCGCAACACCTGCCTCAACTGCGGCGAGTGCATGAGCGGCTGCCGGCACAACGCCAAGAACACGCTGGTCAAGAACTACCTCTACCTCGCCGAGCGCAACGGCTGCCGGGTCCTGCCGCTCACCACGGTCACCCGGATCTCGCCGCGGGCGTCGGGCGGGTACGACGTACGGGTCAAGTTCACCAAGGCGCGGACCCGGCGCCACGAGAAGGTCCTCACCGCCGAGCACGTGGTGATGGCGGCCGCCTCCCTCGGCACCCAGAAGCTGCTGCACCGGATGAAGGACGAGGGCCACCTGCCCCGCCTCTCCGACCGGCTCGGCTACCTGTCCCGGACCAACTCGGAGTCGATCCTCGGCGCCATCGGGCGGGCCGACGACCCGACCGACTACACCTACGGCGTCGCGATCACCTCGTCGTTCCACCCCGACCAGGACACCCACGTCGAGCCGGTCCGCTACGGCAAGGGCTTCAACACCATGGCCATGCTGCAGACCGTCCTCACCGACGGGGACGGCGACGGCCCGCGGTGGCGGGTGTGGCTGCAGGAGATGTGGCGGCAGCGGGCCGACGTCAAGGACCTCTACGACTTCAAGCACTGGTCCGAACGGACCGTGATCGCGCTGGTCATGCAGAGCCTCGACAACTCGATCACGACCTTCGGCACCAGGACGCTCGGCGTGTGGCGGATGACCTCACGCCAGGGCCACGGCGCCCCCAACCCCGGCTGGATCCCGGTCGCCAACGAGGTCGCGCGCCGGATGGCGGCCAAGATCGGCGGCACGCCCGGCGGCAACATCGGCGAGCCGTTCGGCATGCCGCTCACCGCGCACTTCATAGGCGGCTGCGCGATCGGCGACTCTCCGGAGACCGGCGTCGTGGACGCCTACCAGCGCGTCTACGGCCACCCGGGCCTGCACGTCGCCGACGGCTCCGCCCTGAGCGCCAACCTGGGCGTGAACCCCGCGCTGACCATCACCGCCCAGGCCGAGCGGGCGATGGCGTGCTGGCCCAACAAGGGCGAGCCCGACCCGAGGCCGGCCCTCGGCGAGCCGTACGCCAGGATCCAGCCGATCGCCCCCAAGGCCCCGGTGGTCCCCGACTCCGCACCCGGCGCCCTGCGGCTCCCGATCGTCGAGGTCCGGAAATGACCCTTCTACAGGCGTAACCCCCCTGCGAAGGACTCGTTGAGCGGTCGGAACCGGTCGTCATGCTCCCTCCCTCTGATCGGTCTCCATGTCCAGGCGCCGTCCAACAGGTGCGTGGACGACCCAGGGCCCGGCCACCCTCCCTCCCTGGCCGGGCCCTGGTGCACCCACCGCCGGTCGAGCCTGTCGAGACCTCCGCAGCGCAGGCACCTGCCGGTGTACCTCAGCAACCGTGACGGTCGCCGATGAGTCGGATCATCGCTCGTGGTCTGGTACCTGCATGGGACACACACCACGGTTCGACCATCTCGGGATCACCGTTGCCGACCTCGACGCCGTCACCGAGTTCTTCGTGGCGCTCGGCCTCGAGG
>NZ_DASUFR010000242.1:0-14694 GCF_036274455.1 Nocardioides sp.
GGTGCTGCGCGGCCGTGGACCGGCGGGACGGGGCTGCGCGTCGCTAAAAGCGCGGCGTGGCGCGGGCAGCGCGAGGTGACCACGCTGGGAGCAGCCGCCCGCGACACGGCGTCGCCTGTCGGCGCGCAGCCCCACCCCGCCGGCGCCGCGGCCGACCGGGGTGCCGCGAACGAAGACCCAGACCTACCTCTCGCCGCCCGGGACCCAGAGGACGTCCCCCTGCTGGCGGTTGGCGTAGCGAGCCAGGATGAACAGCAGGTCGGAGAGCCGGTTGAGGTAGGTGATCGCCAGCTTGTTCATCGTCTCGGCGTGCTCGTCGTAGGCCGCCCAGGCCGAGCGCTCGGCGCGGCGGACGACGGTGCGGCAGACGTGCAGGTGGGCGGAGCCGGGGGTGCCGCCGGAGAGGATGAACGAGCGGAGCGCCTCCAGCGACTCGTTGTAGTGGTCGCACCAGCCCTCGAGGCGGTCGACGTAGGACTGCTCGACGCGCAGCGGCGGGTAGGCGGGATCGGGGACCACGGGGGTGCACAGGTCGGCGCCGACGTCGAACAGGTCGTTCTGGACGTGGGTCAACACCGCGACCACGTCGGGCTCGAGGTCGCCGACCGCCACGGCGAGTCCGATGTGGGCGTTGGCCTCGTCGACATCGGCGTACGCGTGGAGGCGGAGGTCGTTCTTCGAGGCCACCGAGTTGTCGCCGAGACGGGTCTGCCCGGCATCGCCGGTCCGGGTGTAGATCCGGGTCAGGTTGACCATGGGCGCACAGTAGCCGTTGGGGTGAGCACGGTCCCCGGCCTCAGGGGGCACGGTGTGGCGAAAGCCCGGCGCGCCGAGCAACCCAACCCGGCGCTCGGACGTCATAGTGGTGTGACTCACGACACCGTGGAGATGCCCGTGGACATCATGAGCGACGGACCTGTCCTCGTCCTGAGCGGCGACCTCGACGTGCGCAGCACGATGCAGGTGCGGACTGCGGTGCGTGACCTCCTCCACAGCTACGACGAGGTCGCCATCGACCTGAGCGCCGTGGAGAGCGCCGACCTGACCGCGCTCCGGGTCCTCGCCGCCGCCACCGTCCAGGCGGTCCGCGACGGGCACCACCTGACGCTGCGCCAGCCGTCGCCCGCCGTACGCCGGATGCTGCACCTCTCGCACCTGGCCCGCGTGGTCGACGTCGTGCCGAGCGACGCGGTGGATGTCGGATAAGCCACACGGTCGCACGGTTACCTCGCAGTAAGGACCGCCCTACCCTCGGAGGATGACCGAGAAGGACCGTCCGTGGGTGATGCGCACGTACGCCGGCCACTCGACGGCCGAGGCGTCCAACGCGCTCTACCGCGGCAACCTGGCCAAGGGCCAGACTGGCCTCTCGGTCGCCTTCGACCTGCCTACCCAGACCGGCTACGACCCCGAGTCGCCACTCGCGCGCGGTGAGGTCGGCAAGGTCGGCGTACCGGTCCCGCACCTCGGCGAGATGCGCAAGCTCTTCCGGGACATCCCCCTGGTCGAGATGAACACCTCGATGACGATCAACGCACCCGCGATGTGGCTGCTGGCGCTCTACCAGGTCGTGGCCGAGGAGCAGAACCCGGACCTCACGCCCGAGGAGGTCGCCGCGCAGCTGGCCGGGACGACCCAGAACGACATCATCAAGGAGTACCTCTCCCGGGGGACCTACGTGTTCCCCCCGGAGCACTCGCTGCGGCTGATCAGCGACCTGATCGCCTACACGGTCCACCAGATCCCGAAGTGGAACCCGATCAACATCTGCAGCTACCACCTGCAGGAGGCAGGTGCCACGCCGACCCAGGAGCTCGCCTACGCGCTCTGCACCGCGATCGCCGTCCTCGACGAGGTGAAGAGCTCCGGGCAGGTCGACGACGCCGACTTCGAGAAGGTCGTCGGCCGGATCTCCTTCTTCGTCAACGCAGGCGTGCGGTTGGTCGAGGAGATGTGCAAGATGCGCGCGTTCGTCGAGCTGTGGGACGAGATCACCCGCGAGAGGTACGGCGTCGAGGACGCCAAGATGCGCAGGTTCCGGTACGGCGTCCAGGTCAACTCGCTCGGCCTGACCGAGGCCCAGCCCGAGAACAACGTCCAGCGCATCGTGCTCGAGATGCTCGGCGTCACGCTGTCCAAGCACGCGCGCGCCCGCGCCGTACAGCTACCGGCCTGGAACGAGGCCCTCGGCCTGCCCCGCCCCTGGGACCAGCAGTGGTCGCTGCGGATGCAGCAGGTGCTGGCCTACGAGTCCGACCTGCTGGAGTACGACGACATCTTCGACGGCTCCCACGTCGTCGAGGCCAAGGTCGCCGAGCTGGTTGCGTCGGCCAAGGACGAGATCGACCGGGTCCAGGCCATGGGCGGCGCGATCGCCGCGGTCGAGTCGGGCTACATGAAGGAGGCGCTGGTCAGCTCGCACGCCGCCCGGCGCGCCCGGATCGAGTCCGGCGAGGAGGTCATCGTCGGAGTCAACAGGTTCGAGACCACCGAGCCCTCGCCGCTGACCGCCGACCTCGACACCGCGATCCAGACCGCCGATCCCGAAGCCGAGCGTGCAGCGATCGCCAGCGTCGAGGCGTGGCGGGCGCAGCGCGACGCCGGCGAGGTCGAGAAGGCGCTGCAGCAGCTGGCCGAGGACGCGAGGTCCGACACCAACCTGATGACCGCCACCCTGGCCGCGGCAAGGGCCGGCGCGACCACGGGGGAGTGGGCCGGAACCCTGCGCGAGGTCTTCGGTGAGTTCCGCGCGCCGACCGGTGTCTCGGGCGCGGTCGGGGTGGCCCGGTCGGCCGGTCAGGCCGGCGAGCAGCTCGCGGCGGTCCGGAAGCGAGTCAAGGAGACCGGCGACGAGCTCGGCGGCCGGCTGCGGCTGCTGGTCGGCAAGCCCGGGCTGGACGGCCACTCGAACGGCGCCGAGCAGATCGCCGTACGTGCGCGCGACGCCGGCTTCGAGGTGATCTACCAGGGGATCCGGCTGACCCCGGAGCAGATCGTCTCCGCCGCGGTGGCCGAGGACGTGCAGTGCGTCGGGCTCTCGATCCTCTCCGGCTCGCACATGCAGCTCGTGCCTGCCGTCCTCGACGGCCTGAGGGAGCAGGGGATGGACGTCCCGGTGGTCGTCGGCGGCATCATCCCCGACTCCGACGCCCGCAAGCTCCTCGAAGCCGGCGTGGCTGCGGTCTACACCCCCAAGGACTTCGGCCTCACCGAGATCATGGGCGGCATCGTGGACGTGATCCGGAGGGCCAACGGGCTGAGCTGAGCGCCGACTCGGCGTGATCAGCGCCACTTGCCAAGGTAAGGCTTCCCTACGTTAGTCTCACCTTCCATGGCGAAGGGGAAGGTGCGCAAGCTCCCGAAGACGGAGTGCTGCGTGTCGAAGAAGCGGTGCGAACGCTGCCCCCTGCGCATGCTCAAGGAGGGCACGCTGCCTGACGGGTATACGGTCAGGAAGCGCAAGCTGGTCCGCGTGGACGGCAAGAAGGTCACGAAGAAGCGGTTGAAGAAGGCCGCCTAGCCCGTCACGGCAGAGGAGGCATGGTGCCCGCAGATCGCTTCGTGGCGGCGCTGAACGCCCAGATCGGCAACGAGCTGGCTGCTCACAACCAGTACCTCGCCTGCGCGATCCACTACGACGCCATGACGATGCCGCAGATGGCGGCGTTCTTCTACCACCAGGCGGTCGAGGAGCGTGCCCACGCGATGATGATGGTGCGCTACCTCCTCGACACCGACTCCGAGGTGGTCATCCCGGGTGTCGACGCCCCGCAGAGCTCGTTCTCCGACGTGGTCGCGCCGGTCGCGCTGGCTCTCGAGCAGGAGAAGCGGGTCACCGAGCAGGTCAACGCCCTGCTGCGGATCGCACGCGAGGAGTCCGACTTCGCCTCCGAGCAGTTCCTCCAGTGGTTCATCAAGGAGCAGGTCGAGGAGGTCGCGACGATGTCCGACCTGCTCGCCGTCGTGACCCGCAATCAGGACGACCTCGAGGACATCGAGGAGTACGTCGCCCGAGAGGGCAGCGACCTCGACACCGACCCGACCGCCCCGCGCATCGCGGGCGCCAGGACGGGCACGTCCTAACCTCCTGCCATGGGCAGGGTGATCGTCGTCGGAGCCGGGGTCGTCGGCCTGTCGTGCGCGGTCCGGCTGCTCGAGGCCGGCCACCGGGTGGACGTGCTCGCCCGGGAGCTGCCGCGCGAGACGACGTCCGCGGTCGCCGCCGCGATCTGGTACCCCTATCGCGCCTGGCCCCAGGATCGGGTGCTGGCGTGGTCGCGCGCGACCTACGACGAGCTCGCCCGGATCGGCGCCGAGCACCCGGAGAGCGGAGTCGTGCTCCGCGAGGGCACCGAGGTGGTGGCCAGCCGCGAGGAGAAGCCGTGGTGGTCCGACGCGGTGCCCGACCTGCACGAGACCGTGGACGTGCCGGCCGGGTACGACGGCGGCTGGGCGTTCACCGCGCCGCTGGTCGAGATGCCGGTCTACCTCGACTGGCTGGCCGGCCGGGTCCTCGCGGGCGGCGGCTCGATCACCCGGCTGAACCTGCACGGTCTGCCCCGCACCGGCGACGGCGGCCCCGACGCCGTCGTGGACTGCTCCGGGATCGGGGCCAAGTTCCTCGCCTCTGACCCGTCGGTGTATCCGGTCCAGGGACAGGTGGTGCTGGTCGAGCAGGTGGGGCTGGAGCGCTGGTGGCTCGACGACACGAACGCCGACGCGCCGACGTACGTCGTCCCGCGCTCGCGCGACATCGTCGTGGGCGGCACCGATGTCGAGGGGGAGTGGAGCCGGACGCCGTCGCCCGAGGTGGCCGCCGGGATCCTGCGCCGGGCGCTCCGGTTGGTGCCGGCGCTGGCCGGTGCCGAGGTGGTCGGGCACAGGGTCGGCCTGCGGCCGGCGCGCCCCACGGTGCGCCTCGAGCGGGTCGGCGACGTGGTCCACTGCTACGGCCACGGCGGCGCGGGTGTGACCCTGAGCTGGGGCTGCGCAGACGAGGTGGCCGGGCTGATCGGCTGACGGGCCTGCGATTCAGGTCGAGCCCCGGTCCGCCGGTACTCTCGGCCGGGTGTCCCGGTCCCGACTGGCCGCCATCGCGCTGGCCATGGTCGCTGCGCTCGCCTTCGCGGCGCTCGGCCTGCGCGACATCGGGGCGGCCTCGGGCCCAAGCACCAAAGGGGCGCACCTGGCCTCTGACCGCGGGGAGGGCAAGCCGGCCCCGGCGGCACAGAAGCGGCCGAACGTCGTGTTCATCCTGACCGACGACCTCGACAAGTCGCTGATGCCGTACATGCCCAACACCACCCGGCTGATCCGCGACCAGGGCGCCGACTTCACCAACTTCTACGTCGAGCAGTCGTCGTGCTGCCCCTCGCGCGCGTCGATCCTCTCCGGCGACTACGCGCACAACCACGGGGTCATCGGCAACACCTGGCCGGAGGGCGGCTACGACCGCTGGAAGCAGACCAAGCAGGACGACGACCTCGCGGTCTGGCTGTCCAAGGCCGGCTACCGCAACGCGATGCTGGGCAAGTACTTCAACGAGTACCCCTACCACCCGGGCAGCCACCTCTCCGAGACCCGCAAGGCCAGGCTCCGCGAGTACGTCCCGCCGGGATGGCACTCGTGGGCCTCCCCGGTGCAGGGCAACGCCTACGCGCAGGACCACTACAAGCTGAACGTCGACGGCCACGTCGACCATGACTTCCACACCGACTACCTCGACTCCTGGCTCGGGCAGCGAGCGCTCGACCTGGTCGACGGCAGCGACGGCTTCGACTTCGCCGACGGCGGGCAGTTCATCTACTACGCGTCCTACAGCCCGCACACGCCGTACGCCTATCCGAGGTCGCTGGCCGGGACCTTCACCGACGCCAGGTATCCGCGCACGCCGGACTTCGACGAGGCCGACACCTCCGACAAGTTCGGTCTCGCCCGGCAGCGGGCCCTGCTGACCCACCACGACGTCAGGACGATCGACAGGACCTTCCGCGACCGGATCAGGTCGGTGCAGACCCTCGACGAGACCGTCGCGAAGCTGGTCCAGGCGCTGGCCGACCAGCATGCGCTGGACAACACCTACATCATCTTCACCAGCGACAACGGCTACCACATGGGCAACCACCGCCGCGAGATCGGCAAGTACACCCAGTTCCAGAACGACGTCGCGGTGCCGTTCTACATCCGGGGTCCGGGCATCGAGCCGGGGTCGACGATCGCCGACGTGGCCGGGAACATCGACATCGCCCCGACCATCGCGCAGATCGCCGGCGCCCGGACGCCGGAGGTCGACGGCCTCTCGCTGCTGCCGCGGCTGCACGGTGGACCGCCGCTGCAGCGCAAGTACTACCTGATCGGCCGGGCCCTCACCCCCTCCAACGCCACCTCGGCGAACGGGTTGGAGGAGCCGACGGACCCCAACAGCGAGCCCGACCGCTCCAGCGAGCTCAACGACTTCACGGGCGTGACCAACGGACGCTACAAGCTGGTCCGCTACACACACCTCCCGCACGAGGAGCTCTACGACCTCAACAAGGACCCCTTCGAGCTGCACAACCTCCTGGCCGACGACGCCGCGTCGTACGCCGCCATGACGCCGGCCGGACGCCGGGCGGTGGACACCCTGCGCGCGGCCCTGGACCAGCTGGTCGACTGCGCCGGCGTGACCTGCCAGTAGGCCGCCCTCAGCGGGGCCTGACCGGCGTGACCGCGACGACGGCCGACGGCCTCAGCGGTCCGTAGATGTGGGGGTAGGTCTCATCGACCCCGGGTGCGGGCGGTTCCTCGACCCACTGGACGTCAAGCAGGCCGGTGTCGATCTCGAGCAGGACCAGCGGCTCCTCGACGTCGGCGTAGTAGCGGTCGCGGACACCCTCCCACTGGTCCGCGCGGCTGGCATGGATGAACCCTTCCTGCTCCAGGCTCACCCCGCGGGTGGACGTCGTGTACTCGCCGTCCTCCTGCGCCCGCTCCCAATCGCTCACCGTGGCCAGGTGGTAGATCCGCACGCGGCCATCGTGGCAGTCAGCGTGGCAGCCGGCCCACCTGCTCGGCGTACCAGACGAGTCCCGTGAGGTGCTCGCAGATCTCGCGCAGCGTCCAGTTGGGGGTGCGCGGCGCGTCCCACTCGGCCTCTCCGGCAGCCGTGATCCGCAGCGCGAAGGTCCGGCCGAGCCGGCGCAGCCGCTGGCGTGCCTCATCGAGGTCCTGCTCGGTGAACCGGGCCCAGTCGCTGTCGAAGGTTGCCAGGCTGGCGTGCCACTCGTCCGGCATCGTCTCGGCGCCGGCGAGGAGCGCCTCGACCTCGGCGAGGTGGTCGATGATGTGGTCACCGATCCGGCGCACCGCCTTGTGCGGGGTGTAGATCCGATCGCCGTCCTCGCTCACGAGCGGCCGGCCGTCCCAGGCCAGCCACGTCTGTGCGATCTCGAGGCACTGCTCGACCGCTTGCTCCACCACGACGCCCGGGTTGTCCATGCAGCAAACGCTAGGAGCCCGACACTTCGGCGGCGGTGGAAGTGTCGATGCCGGGTGCCTTCGCTGCGGGGGCTTCGAGGCTCAGGCGCAGAACGCCTTCGCACCTCAGCCACCGTGGGCCAGCGGGTGCCCACGCTGCGGGGGTCTCGACAGGCTCGACCGGCGGCGGACCAGCGGGTGCCCACGCTGCGGGGGTCTCGACGGGCTCGACCGGCGGCGGACCAGCGGGTGCCCACGCTGCGGGGGTCTCGACAGGCTCGACCGGCGGCCTGCCACCACGGTGGCTGAGGTGCGAGGCCGTTCACGGCCGAGCCTCGAAGCCAGGCGACCCGGGGCTGGGACTCGCCCAGGTCAGAAGAGCCGGTGCTCGGAGTCGTCCATGCCGCGCAGGCCGTCGTAGTCGACGACGGCACAGGTGATGCCGCGGTCCTCGGCGAGCACCCGGGCCTGGGGCTTGATCAGCTGGGCGGCGAAGATGCCGCGCACCGGACCCTTGGTGGTCAGCAGCGGCTCCCGGTTGAGGAGCTCGAGGTAGCGGGTCAGCTGCTCGACGCCGTCGATCTCGCCGCGGCGCTTGATCTCCACGGCCACCGAGAGGCCGGCGGAGTCGCGGCACATCAGATCGACCGGGCCGATGGCGGTCGGGTACTCGCGGCGCACCAGGGTCAGCCCCTCGGCCAGCGTGGCCGGGTGCTCGGCCAGCAGCTCCTGGAGGTGCTTCTCGACGCCGTCCTTCTGCAGCCCCGGGTCGATGCCGAGCTCGTGGGAGGAGTCGTGCTCGATCTCCTCGAGCAGGATCCGGAGCGTGTCACCGTCCTTGCCGGTGACCGTCCACTCGACCACGCCGTCCTCGGAGACCCCCTCGCGGACGGTGCACGGCGGCGACATCCAGTTCAGCGGCTTGTAGGAGCCGCCGTCGGAGTGGACCAGCACCGAGCCGTCGGCCTTGATCATCAGCACCCGGCTGGCCATCGGCAGGTGGGCGGTCAGCCGCCCCGCGTAGTCGACCTGGCAGCGAGCGACGACGAGCCTCACGCCGGCCGAATCTACAGTGGGCGACGTGCCCGCTCAGACCAACCTCTACAGCACCAGGGTCGACGACACCGACGCGACGTACGCCGGGCTGCTCGCGCACGGCGCGACCGCCATGAGCGAGCCGCACGACTGGCTCGGGACGCTGCGGGTGGCGTGGGTGGTCGACCCGGACGGCCACCCGGTGGAGCTCGTCCAGAGGACGGTCTGAGCCTGGCTAGGGACGTCCGGCGCGGGGAGCCGTCACCCGCTCGGTGAACACCACCCCGTCCGAGGCGCCCTCGGGCCCGTAGTGGTTGGCCACGACGAAGAGCGTCCGGCCGTCGTCGCCGCCCAGCGTGCACGAGAAGGCGCCGCGGTCCACCGGCACCGTCTCGAGGATCCCGCCGCCTTCCGCGACCCGGACGCAGTGCTGCTGGGGGACCGAGGCGTACCAGACCGCGCCCGAGGCGTCGACGCAGATGCCGTCCGGCGCCTCGTCCGACGCGAGCTCGGCCCACACACGGCGGTCCGAGACCGTGCCGTCCGGGGCGATGGTCCATGCGGTCAGCCGGTCCGCGTGCGACTCGGCGACGACCAGGGTCGTGTCGCCGACGATCGCCATGCCGTTGGGGAACCACACGTCGTCGGCCACCTGCTCCCACGAGCCGTCGGGCCGCACCACGGCCACGATCCCGGGCCGGCGCTCCTCCCACGGCATCGAGCCCGGCATGTCCACCCAGCAGTTGCCGTGCGCGTCCACCACGATCTCGTTGAAGGGCTGCCCCGCCGCGCCGTACGGCGCCAGTGCGGTGGCCGGTGGGGTGCCGGCCAGGACGCCGGCACGCGAGGTGCACACCAGCCGCCCGTCCGGCAGCCAGTCGATCGAGAACGGCAGCCCGTCGACCCGGGCCACGATCTCGTGGGAGCCGTCGGCTGCGAAGGCGAGGACCTCGCCGGCCAGCCAGTCGCACATCCAGAACCGCCCGTCGTGCCACCGCGGCGATTCGCCCATCCGGATGCCCTTCGCGAAGATCTCTGCCATGCCCGATGAGACCGGCGAGGAGTGCAGGACTCATCGGGTCCGGCCGGCCCGGGACGCGGACCTCGCCCACCTCGCGGCCATCGAGGACGCCGGCGGGCCGCAGTTCGCGGCGTACTTCGGGCCGGCGATCCATCCGGTCCTGCTCAGCCCCGCCACGGACGGCCGGCAGCGGGCGCTGGAGCCGGGGTTCGTGCTGGTGGCGGCCGACGACGAGCAGAGCCCGCCCGTGGGGTTCGTCCACGTCCTGGTCATCGACGGGCACGCCCACCTCGAGCAGGTCTCGGTCCTGCCCGAGCGCCAGGGCCAGGGCATCGGCGCGGCGCTGGTCCGCGCCGCGATGGCGCAGGCCCGGGCGCAGGGGTTCGACCGGCTGAGCCTGTGTACCTATCGCGAGGTGCCGTGGAACGCCCCCTTCTACCGCGGCCTGGGCTTCACCGAGGTGACCGAGCTCGCGGCGTATCAGCGCCGGCTCCGCGAGAAGGAGCGCGAGCTGGGCCTGGAGGTCAACGGCGAGAGGTGCGTGATGGAGGTCGCACTGAGGTGAACACCCGCTAACCGGGCCAGTAGGCTCCGCCGCATGACTGAGCAGGGCCCGGTGGGTCGGACCTTCAGCACGATCGGTGTCGTCGGACTCGGCACGATGGGCGCCGGGATCGCCGAGGTCTTCGCGCGCAACGGCTTCAGCGTGGTCGGCGTCGAGCTCAATGACGAGGCCGTCGAGCGGGGCCGCCAGCACCTCGAGCACTCCACCGGCCGGGCGGTTCGCCGCGGCAAGCTCAGCGAGGCCGAGCAGGCCGAGCTGCTGGGCCGGATCTCGTTCACCACCACGATGAAGGACCTGCACGAGGCGGACTTCGTCATCGAGGCGGTCGTCGAGTCGCTCGAGGTCAAGAAGGCGATCTTCGCCGAGCTCGAGGGCATCGTTGCACCCGAGGCGATCCTCGCCACCAACACCTCGAGTCTCAGCGTCACCGAGATCTCCACCGCCAACGCCCACCCCGGCCGGGTCATCGGCGTCCACTTCTTCAACCCCGCGCCGGTGCAGAACCTCGTCGAGATCGTGCGCACGGTGGTGACCGAGCCGCAGGTGCTCGAGGACGTCACGCGCCTCGTCGAGGGGCTGGGGAAGAACCCGGTCGTCTGCGGTGACAAGGCCGGCTTCATCGCCAACACGCTGCTGTTCGGCTACCTCAACCACGCGGTCGCGATGTTCGAGGGCCACTACGCGACCCGCGAGGACATCGACGCGGCGATGCGGTTCGGCTGTGGCTACCCCATGGGGCCGCTGCAGCTGCTCGACCTAATCGGCCTGGACACGGCCTACGAGATCCTCGAGACGATGTACCGCCAGGGCCGGGACCGCCTGCACGCTCCCTCGCCGATCCTCAAGCAGATGGTCACCGCGGGCATGCTCGGCCGCAAGACTGGCCGCGGCTTCTACACCTACGACGGCCCCGACAGCCCGGTGACGGTGGCCGACGACCTCACGCCGAGCGCGGACGACCTTCCACAGCTCCACCACCACATCGCGAGGGTGGGCGTGGTCGGCACCGGCACCATGGCCTCCGGCATCGTCGAGGTCTTCGCCAAGGTCGGGTACGACGTGCTGTTCGTCGGCCGGAGCCAGGACCGGGTCGACGGCGTGCTGTCGGCGATCACGACCGGCTTCGACAAGCAGATCCAGCGCGGCCGGGCCACCGAGGACGACAAGGCGGGCGCGCTCGCGAAGATCGTCGGCACCGTCTCGCTGGACGACCTCGCGGACGTCGATCTCGTCGTCGAGGCGATCGCTGAGGACCTCACGATCAAGAAGACCCTGTTCGCCAACCTCGACGACATCTGCAAGCCGGGCGTCATCCTGGCCACGACGACCTCGTCCCTGCCCGTCATCGAGCTGGCCCGCGCCACCGGCCGGCCCCAGGACGTCGTCGGGATGCACTTCTTCAACCCGGCGCCGGTGATGAAGCTCGTCGAGGTCGTGTCCACCGTCATGACCGCCGACGACGTCACCGAGACGACCCGTGCGCTCTGCGACAAGCTCGGGAAGGTCGCCGTGTCGTGCGCGGACCGGGCCGGGTTCATCGTCAACGCCCTGCTCTTCCCCTACCTCAACGACGCGGTGAAGATGCTCGAGGCGCACTACGCGACCGCCGACGACATCGACACCGCGATGAAGCAGGGCTGTGCGCTGCCGATGGGCCCCTTCGAGCTGCTCGACGTGGTCGGGAACGACGTCTCGCTGGCCATCCAGCGAGAGCTCTACCTCGAGTTCCGCGAGCCGGGCTTCGCCCCGGCGCCGCTGCTCGAGCACCTGGTCACCGCCGGCTACCTCGGCCGCAAGACCGGCCGCGGCTTCCGCGACTACACGGTTCGTCTACCCTCGTGAGCTTCGGCAGGCTGTCTACCCCGCGATCACGAGGCGCGCTCGCTTCGCTTCGCAGGGCTCGCTGCGCTCGCACCTCCGGTCAGCACTGACGTTGAACCACGGTGGTTGAGGAGCTTGCGCAGCAAGCGTCTCGAAACCTCGCAGGCTGGTGCTGGTACCTCCGTAAACCATGGCCATTCTGGGCCATGGACAACCTCAAGCAGCATGCGGTGGTCTCATGGGCATGACGTCCCTACGCCGTGTCCTCGCGTTCGTCGTGCTGCTCCCGGCTGTCGCGGCGCTGCTGGTGGTGGCACCGGCCGAGGCCGCGCAGGCACCGGTGGCCGAGAAGGCGTCGTGCCGGCGCACGCTGCCGTCGTACCCGATCCTGCAGCTGGGCGACCGCAAGCCCGCGGTCCGCACCCTGCAGTGCTCGCTCAACGACCTGGGGCTCGGGCCGGTGGTGGTCGACGGCTACTACGGCCGGCAGACCAGGCGAGCGGTCTGGAAGATCGTCAAGAACTTCGAGGGCGGGCCGCCTCCGCACCCGTTCCGGATCAACAACGGCATGTGGACGCTGCTCTTCGGGTGCCAGCTCCCCGACCGGCAGCTGGCCGAGGGCGCCCACGGCCATGCGGTCGTCGTCCTCCAGCGGGCGCTGCGCGCCGCAGGCGGCACGATCGTGGTCGACGGTGACTTCGGTCCCCAGACGACCGCGGTGGTGAAGCTGTACCAGAAGGCCCAGGGCCAGACCCAGACCGGCCGGGTCACCGGCGACACCCGCTTCATGCTCTGCATGGGTGGCGTCATCGGGCAGCTGAGCTGAGGTCGCTCCCCACCACAGCGACTAGCTCTCGACGGTCAGGTCCAGGAGCAGCGACGGCACGGTGGGGTCGTCGGCGTCGATCACGGCGACCAGGTCGAGCAGGTCGTCGCGGTAGCCGGCCAGGGCCAGCCCCTCCACCTTCGCCACCCGGCCGTCAAGAGGCGGCAGCTCGGCCACGTCGACCACCCGGTCGCCGTCGAGCAGGGCGAGCGCCGAGCCGACCACCGGGCCGTCGTCGTACGTCGTCGGCGAGTCCTCCGCTGCCGCGCTGACCAGCACGAGCCCACCGGAGAGGGCGATCGCGTCGGTGACCGCCAGCCCCACCCCCCGGACGGCGCCGAGGTCGTAGCGGCGCACTCCCGAGACCCGCACCGATGCGGGCCGGCCCGAAGCCACGGCGAGGATGCTGTCGAGGGCGATGTCGACGCTCGCGGTCGGTGCCCCCGCGGAGGGCAGGCCGCGCTGGAACCACCGCAGAGAGTCACCCACGACACAGGCGCCCTCGAGGTTGAGCTGGTCGGGGCGGACGTCGAGGACCTCGGTGATCCGGGCGTACACCGGTGCCAGCCCGGCCACGAGCACCGCTCGCTCGGACAGCAGGACCGCACGCATCCGGGCCGGCGTGGAGCCGGAGCCGAGGGCCAGCGTCCGGCCGTCCGGCAGCGCCACGACCGCTTCGAGGTCCGGCTTGAGTGCCTTGGTGCCGGATGCTTCGTCGAAGGTGTCGTGGCCGTCGACGGGTGGGAACAGCCGCAGCGGCCGGCCGCCGCCCGCGTGCCAGACGCAGCCGTGGGTGGCGTCGTCCTGCACGACCAACCAGCCCGCGCCGTGCCGGGCGATCCCGGATGCGGCGCGCACCGGCGTGCCGTCGGCGAAGACCATCGGAGTCCGAGCCGCCAGATGAACCCTCATGTGAGGATCGTCTCAGGGGTACCGCCGGTCCATGAGCGTGCAGACAGGTCGCATCACCACCGACATCCCGGCCCGCCTCGACCGCCTCCCGTGGGCGCGCTGGCACTGGCTCGTGGTCATCGGCTTGGGGACGGTCTGGATCCTCGACGGGCTCGAGGTCACGATCGTCGGCTCGATGTCGGACGCCCTGAAGTCCGGCGACACCGGCCTGGGCCTCAGCAGCTCGCAGATCGGCTTCGCCGGCTCGATCTACGTCGCCGGTGCGTGCCTGGGCGCACTGTTCTTCGGGCAGCTGACCGACCGCTTCGGCCGGAAGAAGCTGTTCCTGCTGACGCTGGCGGTCTACACCGTCGCCACCGTCGCGACCGCGTTCTCGATGAACCCGACGTGGTACTTCGCCGCGCGCTTCCTCACCGGTGCCGGCATCGGCGGTGAGTACGCCGCGATCAACTCCGCGATCGACGAGCTGATCCCCAAGGCCTTCCGGGGACGGGTCGACATCGCGATCAATGGCTCCTTCTGGGTCGGCGCCGCCCTCGGGTCGCTCCTGACGATCCCGCTGCTGGACCCGACCCTGGTCAACCCCGAGTGGGGCTGGCGCAGCGCGTTCGGCCTCGGCGCGATCCTGGCGGTCGGCATCCTGGTCGTGCGACGCACCGTGCCGGAGAGCCCCCGCTGGCTGTTCATCCACGGCCGCGAGGACGAGGGCGAGCGCATCGTGGACGACATCGAGCGCACGGTGGGCAACCAGTACGGCGCACCTCTCCCGGAGACCACGGACGGCACCATCACGATCCGGCAGCGCAAGACGATCGGCCTGCCGCTGATCGCCAAGACGGTGTTCACGCTCTACCCCAAGCGCACCGTGCTGTGCCTGTCGCTCTTCATCGGCCAGGCGTTCCTCTACAACGCGTTCTTCTTCACCTACGGCGACACCCTGGGCACGTTCTTCGGCGTCAGCCAGGCCGGGTACTACCTCGCGGTCTTCGCGGCCAGCAACTTCGTCGGCGCGCTCGTGCTGAGCCCGCTGTTCGACCGGATCGGCCGCGTGCCGATGAT